>CANFEH010000045.1 GCA_947445855.1 Zetaproteobacteria bacterium | reverse complement strand
GCCTGTTGTTGTTGAGCCTGTTGTTGTTGAGCCTGTTGTTGTTGAGCCTGTTGTTGTTGAGCCTGTTGTTGTTGAGCCTGTTGTTGTTTCCGTTGCACAGCTTGCAGAACAACCATCTTCTGCTGTCGTATTACCATCATCACAAGTTTCTGAATCGTTTGTTCTACCATCACCACAGTATGGACCTAGAACATCTATTTTAGTTAAACAATCTGTTGTACAAAGATCTGAACAAGTACCATCATAGGTAGAACAGGTAAGAGAATTTGAATCGAGATTACTTTCTCCATTGTCACAAACCTCAGACTGACCCCCTATCCCATCTCCACATTCAGAACAATAGTTCTCAGCAGTTGAATCACAGGTTTTAGGTACAATTTTTTTGCATAAAATTTGAATGCTCTTGATAGGTTTATTAGTATTACTAGAATCACTAAAATGCCTAAATCCTTTAACAACATAACTCTCAGGACAATTTTGTGTTGAGTCAGTAAGAGTAGTACTTACCAAACTTCTGTTTTTCTCTATTATGTCAGTCGCTAGAGAATGATCGCTTCCTATTACATTTGCAACAGGTCGACACTTAGCTGTAAGTCTTTGAATATGAGTACTACCTGTCCCTATTGAAAAACCAACAATAACACTACCAGTATCACAAGCTATCTTTGTATTTTTAGCTGCAGCAGTTCCAATGACATTCGCTTGGTTAGAACCCAAAGAAAGATCAGACTCTAGCTTTGTGCAAATAAAAGCGATCTTTCCTATCTTTGTAGCAGTACTAAATGAGGTAGAGTGAAATCCTGTTGCAACATATCCAGATTCACATAAAGCAGTAGCGTCTACTGCTTGAGCACCTGAAACTTGCTGAACAGGAAGAATCTCTGTCTCTGAAAAAAGTTGATAACCTTCTGAACAACAAGAATAACCATCTTCCACTTTGCAATCCAAAGAACAACCATCTTCTGCATTCACGTTGCCATCATCACAAGCTTCTCCAGTAGATGAGTCTAGTGTTCCATCCCCGCAAATACTTACTGTTGTGTTTGAATCTGCCTCGTTTGAATCTGCCTCGTTTGAATCTGCCTCGTTTGAATCTGCCTCTATGTTTGTATCTGTCTCTGTGTCTGTCTCTGTGTTTGTATCTGTCTCTGTGTTTGTATCTGTCTCTGTGTTTTGGTCTACTAAATCTGTGTCTGTGTCTTGGTCTACTAAATCTGCTTCTTTTTGAGAAGTATAGGCTATAAGATTTGTCATCACACTAGGATCAACAGCTCCTATTTTGCTGAAAGCAACGTTCATAAAACTAAGAAGCTCTGATTTCATCTCCTCTACATTGATTTCAACTCCATTCACTTCTTCTATGTTCGCAAAAATTTCTTTAGGGATTGGTAAAGGGCCAAGAGTATTATCAGCGACAAAAACACCAGTTTCTTTATTAATAGAATAAGGCATTCCTACTGGTGTAAAAAAACGTCCACGAAAACTTAAAGGAACACCTTCATTATCAACCAGGATCTCTAATTTGTTCAGACTTGTGACCAATGCAAACGCATCAGAATTGTTTGTGTTACTTGCAGCAGACTTAATTGGAGTTAAAAACCAACCGGTTTCTTTTTTAGTTAATCCAAAGGTAGCCTTTTTAAATATTTGTTCTTCATCTGAAAGATTGTTCAAAGCTCCTCTAGAAGAGGAGCGCACGTTTTGTATAGGACTACAACCAAAAAAAAGAAGACTAAAAATGAGAAAACCTAGACAAAAGCGCATTATCTTCATAGTTAAAACCCCTTCTGTGATAAATCTATATAAATTATATCGAAGAAAGGTTAACATTGCCGGATTCAAAAAAAGAAACTGGAAAAAAATGAGCTTCTTTGTTAGTTTTAGAAAAATCTTTCACATAAATTTTGATAATTTTCTTCTTAAGAAATTCTATATTTTTACGATTCTTACTATAATTATTAAGCAGTTACATTTATCAAAGGAAACACAAAGAAATGCTGACAAGTTTAAGCCTATAAACTTTATCTATTCACGTCTCAAAGGAGATGGCGATTTAAGTTCTATTACTTCTTGTCAACTTTTTTTTATTACGCTAGTATCACAATTTTTAAAAGCTTAAACAAACAATTCCTTAGGATAGAATATGCATTTTAAAAAACATTTATTACTTCTGATGTTATACTGTTTTTCTTCTAAAGCGTTTTCAACAGAACAGCAAAGGAATCAAATAGTGTTAGAAGCTACTTTTGAGCTCTTAACAAAAGAATTGAAAAAAACAGTGGGTAATCTCAACAGAGACAATTGCTCTTCTTCAAAAAAAGCACGCAAAAATTTTCTTGGAAAAAACAAAGCTCCCTTTAGAACAAGAGCTGCAGTAGAAGAATACCTAGGAAGTATTGGCCATCAAAATATCTCTAAAATTAAAGATAATCCTTGGGGAAAAAGCCAAAAAGAATTTTTTAAAATTCTTCTTCTTTGTTGCAAAACAAAAGAAGCCCAGCAATTCCTACTTTCAGAATTTGGTTTTAGAGACTTACTTTTACCACATGAAACCAGTATGATCGCATTTAATTTAGACTTAAGAAAAGACTCTCAGAAAAAAAACTCTGAAGAAACAAATAAACTTACAGTAGAAATTAAAAAATTCTTAGGCACTCAATTTATAAAGGGGAATTACTTTTATTTCGCATCTCCTAGCTCATCCTGAAGGATTCTATTCAAGTACTCAAAAAATTGACTTTGCAGAAGTGAATTGGGATCATACTTTTTTTTAAGATTGATCCACTTTTTTATTTCTGGATAAGAAGATAACACCTGTTTTCCATTATAGTGCAATCGATAGGGAAGATAAAACGTTCCTTTTAAACTCAATGCATCATCTATCACTGCTTGAGTAAAGTTTTTCATTTTCTCTTCATCTTGCTCAGTTTTTCCTTGAGAGAAGAGACACACAAGGCCATAGACATCTTCTTTAGCATAAGGCAAAAATGATATAACATCCTTTTTAACTTCTCTTATAGTTACATTCAAGATGTTGACATTATACCTCATCACATGGGTCTTTAGTTTTTCTATAAATTGATACAACTGTTTTTTAGGAATAAAGTATTCATGCAAAATATCTTTATTATTTCCATAAAGAGGCCAAAGAATATGTATATCTGAATTCATCGCATCATTTCGGCTCACTAATGTTTGTTTTTTTGTAAGCATTTTTGTATAGGATTTTTCAGCTTGCCATCTAAGCTTTTTGCCCAGATTATGATACTCAGAGAATCTAAAAACCCCACGTTTAATTGCGATAAGTTTTTCAGGACTAATATTATTTTGGGGGGCAAAAGTTTTTTTGGTTTCATACCAAAACAAACCAACTTCATTTAATAAATTGTCTGAATCTGTAGAGAGTCTAGCATAAGCCAATTCTACTTTTGGATTAGAGCTAATATTTTCATGAAACATACTATGGAAATTTTCTACTTTTGTAAATAAAGCGTGAAAATCTACAAGGGAATTCGGAACAGTTTTGAGCTCTGCATCTACAATAACTGCAAACAGACCATACCCTCCTATTACAGCATTAAATAATTCAGAGTTAGAAGAAGGCGAAACAGTCTGCATTTTTCCATCAGGAGTTATAACAGTCATTTTTAATATTGTTGCTCCAAGGGGAGATGCACCTACTTGCCAACCATGAACATTGACTCCGATTGAGCCACCAACAGTGAATATGTTATCTGATTGCATCACTTTTACACTTCTGCCATGGAGTGCTAAAATTTCTTGGATTTTTTTCCAAGTAGCTCCTGCTTGTGCAGTTATAGTCTTCGTACTGGGGTTATAAGTCACAGTGTTTAAATTAAGCATATCAAGAAAAACAGATCCCCTAAACAGAGTTTGCCCACCCATAGAGTGTCTACGTCCACCAATGCTAATAGCTTTTCCTGTTTGCTTAGAAATTTTAATACCTTCTTGAATATCTTTAGGATCATTGACTTTTATCATTGAATGAATAAATTCTAAACTCCCTCCAGCATCTAAAATTTTTTTGTCTCTTTGCTTTACTATATTTTCTATCATATGTGGTTTATTAGTCTGCAAGCCTTTAACACCAGAGTTATATAAAGATTTTGCAATTTTTAAATTATCCACTGTCCAACTAATAAGTGGGTAACCATTTAGTATAAGAGCTTCTAATATCTTAGGATCTAAATTGAATCTAGGGCCTAATACATCAGGTCTAATTATTCTACGTACTTGTTTTTGCACCCAGTGTTGTCTTAAAATCCAGGGAATCTTATTAAATTGTTCTTGCGACTCTTCGCCAAATGCGTTGTTATTATCAACAAAATCATACACTAGAATGATATCGCGACTATATAACCGGATAGCAGCTAGTGTAATAGGATTAAAAGATTCCACAAAGACACTATCCTGAAGCCTATGCTTTTTTATAGAGTCAACAAGGTGATACGGCATCTTATGGTCAATAACTCTATGAGATTTAATATCAAGGAAAATAGTTTTTTGATTGCCAACAATCGTGAAAAATTTATCAAGTGATATAAGTTTCTCTTCTAAGCTTTTATATTGCACTTGTGACAAGTATGACCAATCGTAATGTTCAGGTATACCTTGATGATCTGTGTATTGCTCTAATGTATCTCCATGATAGAGGAACAGTATGCCATCTTTAGACATTCGAACATCAACTTCTATCCCTTCAATTGTACTTGCCAGTAATTCTTGAACAGCAGACAGACTGTTTCCTGGGAATTCATTTGATGTTAATCCTTTATGTGCTATGACTGCAGGAAATTCGAAATGATCTTTGCCTACTGGTAATGCACTAGGTGTATAGAGTGGCTCTGTCATAGAATAGATCCAAAGTCCGACAAAAAAAATTATCACTGTGTATTTAAATTTTTTACTCATTCATCATCTCTTTAATTAGAATTCTAAAAAATATAACTTCCCATTTCTTTAATATTTCAGATACCTTATGAAAATAAAAACAAAACTTGAAAGACGACTAGTATATTCTTTTTTAGGGGATTAATCTATGAGATGGTTCAAAGTTTTCTTTTGCTTCTTTTTTTTATTTTTTAATTTTTCACTCAAAGCTCATAACTCTCAAACTATAAATCAACTCTTAGAAAAGCTTGAAGAACATAAACTATCAATACCTCGCGGAGGAAAGATAGCTCAAGAGTTAAAACAGTCTCTTCTAAAAGAAAAAAGAGAACTAGAAGAAATATTATTTCTCAGAAAAAGTGTGGTTGTCTTTGAAGCTTGTGAATTTATTCTGGGAGAAAAAAAGTTAGGATTAAATGGAACAATTTATAAAAATAATATTCTCTGGGTTTTAGCTTATCTGTATGAAAAAAATCCTAACTTTCAAAAAGCGATTCAGCACTCAGAAAATTCTCTAGTTCTATTTGGACTCTTAGAGTTTTTTCTTAAAAATAAAACCCCAAATAAAGAACAACTTTCTGGACCTCTTATAAAAAATCTTCAAAATCTTTCTCTTCCTGAAGAAAAAGTGCATAGTCACTATAAAGTACTTGTCAAGCTCTTAGGTGAATCTTTAAAAGAAAGTCATAAGGATGCTGCAAAGCTCGCTTCTTCTCTGATTCGTTTCTTGAACAACCTTCTTCTTCGTGAAACAAAAAGTGCTGATTTTATGGTAGAAGCAGGTGTGACAAGAGCTCTAGGACCGGCTCATACGCATTCAAACTCAAAGATCAGACGACTCGCTATAACTTTTTTAGAAAATTTACAATTACACACTTCAAGCCAGGTGAGTGACCTTGATCAACAGAAAACCGATTGGAAACATTTTTGGGATAAAATCAAAATAGACCTTGGTTTGAAAGAAAAAAAGCCAGAGCTACACATTATCCAAGCTAAAAAATCTTCTTAACCTTTAATTTGTTCAAGAGTCTTTTTTGAAACAGTCTCGTAGTGATCAAATGTCATCGTATAAGTAGCTCGTCCTTGAGAAAGTGAACGAAGTTCAGTCGAATAACCAAACATTCCTGCAAGTGGAGCATGGGCATCCACTACTTGCAGATGACCTTTATAGGAAACCTGGTTCACTTTGGCTTTTCTAGAACTCAAATCCATCATTACATTAGAAGTGTAGTCCTCAGGAACAAGAACCTCAAGTTTCATAACTGGCTCTTGCAGACTTGTTTTTCCTGTAAAGAGAGCATTACGCACAGCAAGGCTAGCTGCCATTTGAAAACAAACTGGATCAAAATTATTTTGCTCAACTAAAATCTCTAAAAGTTTTACTTTCACAGAAATCACTGGAAAACCAGCAATTGGCCCAGCAGAAAGAGCACCTAAAAGACTTGTTTTAAGAAGAGACTTTAGAGACTCAGGACAAGTCCCTGCTTTTGTGTGATCCTCAAAAACGTTTTCAATTCCTTCTTGAAGACTCTCAAGCTCAATGACAACACCAGCAAACTGTTTCGCCTGCCCCACTTGTCTATCAATCACTTCTTTTTGTTTAACTGTGCCTTCTAGAGTTTCTCTATAAGCAACCTGAGGAACACCTACATTCACACCAACAGAAAAATCTGTTTTTAGACGATCAACCATAATTTCAAGGTGAAGCTCTCCCATTCCCCAAATCAAAGTTTGACCAGTTTCTCTATCTTCTTTTGTATCAAAAGAAGGGTCTTCTTGTTTCAAACGATCAAGAGCTTTCATCATTTTTTCAGAGTCTTCAGAACTCTTTGGCTCAATAGCTAAATAAATAACTGGTTGAGGAAAACTTACTGTCTCAAAACGAATTGGGTGTTTAATATCGCACAGAGTGTCTCCTGTTGCTATTTCCTTAGGCCCACAAATAGCAGCAATGTCTCCAGCTTTCGCTTCTTTGATTTCTTTTCTCTGGTTTGCTTCCATACGGAAAATTTTTTGGACTCTCTCTTTCTTCCCAGTTCTTGTATTCAAAGCTATTTGACCAGAAGTTAAGACACCAGAGTAAAGGCGCACATAAATTAACTGACCTAAAAAAGGATCTGAAGCTAACTTGAAAGCAAGAAGAGAAAGAGGCTCTGAAGCAACTCTTTTTCTAATAAGGGTCTCTTCTTTATCATCAGCACTCAAACCTTCCACTAGAGGAATATCTATAGGAGAAGGAAGATAAGCAATAACAGCATCAAGAAGAGGCTGAATACCTTTGTTTTTAAAAGCACTACCACATAGCACAGGAATCAACTTGTTCGCACAAGTAGCTGCTCTTAAAGCTTTCTTAAGAAGCTCTAATGGAACTTCTTTTCCTTCTAAAAAAAGCTCCATCACATCATCGCTTGCTTCTGCAATTCTTTCTATCATCATCTCTCGAGCTAACATGGCATCATCTAAGATCTGAGAAGGGATCTCTACTTCTAAGAAACCCTCTGACTCCCAAACGATAGCCTTCATAGTGAGAAGATCTACAACCCCTGAAAATCCATCTTCAAAGCCTATTGGGTGTTGAATGGCTACTGGTGAACCAGAAAGAGAAGAGACAATAGACTCAAAAGAGGCTTCAAAGTCAGCTCCTACCCGGTCCATTTTATTGATAAAGCAAATACGAGGAATATTATGCTTATCAGCTTGTCTCCAAACAGTTTCTGTTTGAGGCTCAACACCATGAACAGCATCAAACACAGCAATAGCACCATCTAGCACACGAAGAGATCTTTCTACCTCAATCGTAAAATCTACATGCCCAGGTGTGTCAATAATACTGATGTCATAGCCTTTCCACTGACACAAAATAGCAGCTGAGGTAATCGTAATTCCTCTTTCCTGCTCCTGAGGCATCCAGTCCATGGTTGCAGTACCCTCATGAACCTCACCAAGTTTGTGAATTTTACCGGTATAGTAAAGAATTCGTTCAGTGGTCGTTGTTTTACCTGCATCAATGTGAGCCATGATGCCAATATTTCTTAATTTTGTCACATCTTCAGAAGACATAAAGTCCTTACTTACTTACAAAAAAAATCAAAAAAAAACGTCATCCAAAAAGATAACATAAGATCTCTTCAGGATGACGGTTTATAATTACAACAAAACGAAAAGGTATAAAAGAAAATTTCTACCAACGAAAGTGAGCAAAAGCTTTATTAGCTTCAGCCATCTTGTGAACATCTTCTCTCTTCTTCACAGAAGCACCCTTTTTAAGAGCAGCATCCATAAACTCAGTGGCTAGCCGTTCCATCATGCTCTTACCAACTTTTTTACGAGAAAAGTCGATCAACCAACGAAACGCAAGAGCCTGACGTCTTTCAGGTCTTACTTCCACTGGAATTTGGTAGTTAGCTCCACCCACACGACGTGATCTCACCTCAAGTAAAGGCTTCACGTTTTCAACAGCTAGTTTAAATACTTCTAAACTGCTTTTACAGCCATCAAACTTCTCTGGAGTTTTTCCCTTGATTATCTCAAGAGCACCATAGAATTGTCTTTCTGCTGTAGACCTTTTTCCATCAATCATCATTGTACAAATAAACTTCGTAACGATTTCATCACCAAAAATTGGATCTGGTAATACTGTTCTCTTAACAGCAGCGCGTCTTCTCGACATAGATTCTTCTCCAACAAACTAACGACCCTAAAGAGGGAGCCGTCTTTTAAAAATAGTGTTTCTATTATTTCTTAGGCTTCTTAGCACCGTACTTACTGCGCCCTTGCCTTCTAGCTGAAACACCTTGTGTATCAAGTGTTCCTCTGACCACGTGATAACGAACCCCTGGTAAATCTTTTACTTTTCCACCACGAATCATCACAACGCTGTGTTCTTGAAGGTTATGTCCTTCACCACCAATGTAAGATGTTACCTCTGCACCATTCGTTAAGCGAACCCTTGCTACTTTTCTTAAAGCTGAGTTTGGTTTCTTAGGGGTTGTTGTATAAACCCTAACACAAACTCCCCTTTTTTGAGGACAACTTTGAAGAGCTGGCCCTTTCGACTTAGTAGCCTTTTCTTGGCGCTTTTTACGTATAATCTGGTTGATAGTAGGCATATAATTTAAATTTCCTTTAACACTCGCGAAATTCTGACAAAATAAACTAAATGATTAGCAAATTCTCAGTTCTTCCGCAATTATTTTTTAAAAAAACTATTGAATAGTCTTTGATTTTAATATTTTAGAAGCTTCCAGAAGACCTACTAGGCGCTTCTTCTTCTATCTCAGAGGCTCCAAGTAAGTCTAATTCACCTGGGGCAATCTCCATTGCTGTGATGTCTTTGTAACTAGAAGACCCTGTTCCAGCTGGAATCAAGCGCCCCATGATCACGTTTTCTTTAAGCCCCAAGAGGTTGTCTACACGACTGCTAATAGAAGCTTGCGTAAGAACTTTTGTTGTCTCTTGGAAAGAAGCAGCTGAAATAAAGCTGTCTGTGGCCAAAGAAGCTTTTGTGATACCAAGAAGAACTGGCTCAAACTCTGCAGGCCTTAAGCCTTCGTTCTCAAGTTTCTTATTAGCTTCCAAAAGAGTCATTCGTGAACAAGTATCACCTAACAGGAAGTTTGAATCTCCCATATCTGTAATACGAACCTTACGAAGCATTTGTCTCACGATAATCTCAATGTGCTTATCGTTGATTTTAACCCCTTGTAGCCTGTAAACATTTTGCACTTCATTTACAAGATACTCACCAAGAGCAAGCGGCCCCTCGATAGAAAGAATATCATGCAGATCTGCTTGACCATCTACAAGGTTATCAGACTTTCTAACATAGTCGCCTTCTGCAACAACAAGGTGACGAGATTTTGGAATAAGAAACTCGTGTTGAACACCTTCAGAGTCTGTCACATAAACACGACGCTTTGTCTTAATATCTTCACCGTAACTCACAACACCACTCACAGAAGACATAATAGACGGAACTTTTGGAAGTCTAGCTTCAAAGAGTTCAGCTACACGAGGAAGACCCCCTGTAATATCTTTTGTTCTAGTCTGTTCTCTTGGAATCTTAGCTAGAACATCTCCTGGCTGAATATCAGCTCCTTCATCGACAGAGATCGTACACCCAATAGGGAGATGATAAAGATCTTTTCTTGTGGAATCTTCCATCGCAGAAGCAGGGAGAAGAACCTTAATACCAGGCTTAAGAGATCTTGATTTAGATTCAAGAACAACTTTACGGGTAAGGAATGTTGCTTCATCCACTTTCTCTTCAAGTGAATAACCTTCGACTAGATCTACATACTGAACACGACCAGAGACCTCAGAAAGAATAGGAACACTGAACGGGTCCCATTCAGAAATTCTATCACCAAGAGCAATAGAATCACCATCTTTTTGTATCACAACAGAACCATAAATAACTGGATAGACTTCTTTCAGCTGACCAGTCAAATCGATAACCTGAATTTCCCCATTACGAGAAAGAGCAACTGTTTGACCTTGTCTATTAGCAACAGTTCTCATATTCACATACTTGACAGTTCCTGTAAACCGAGACTCGAGTGTACTCTTCTCAACTTTGTGAGTTGCAGTACCACCCACGTGGAATGTACGCATGGTGAGCTGAGTTCCAGGTTCCCCAATAGACTGAGCAGCTAGAACACCAACAGCTTCACCCACATTAACAAGACCACCGAAAGAAAGATCTCGCCCGTAACACTTGACGCAAATACCTCTTGGGGATTCACAAAGAAGAAGAGATCTAATTTCAACTTCTTCTACTCCACAAGCCTCAAGACGTTGACAGCTCTCTTCATCAAGAACATCACCAACTTCTGCAATCAATTCACCTGTCGAAGAATCACACACTGGAGTACCACACACAGTACGTCCAAGAACCCTTTCACCAAGAGTAACATTCACTCCAGAGCCATCAAGAACTGGAGAAACTTTTACACCAGACTGAACACCACAATCATCTTCAAAGATAATCGCATCCTGAGCCACATCCACAAGACGTCTTGTGAGGTAACCAGAACTTGCAGTTTTAAGAGCTGTATCAGCAAGACCCTTTCTAGCTCCGTGAGTAGAAGTAAAGTACTGAAGTACTGTCAAACCTTCACGGAAGTTAGCAGTTACAGGGGTTTCGATAATTTGCCCAGAAGGCTTAGTCATAAGACCACGCATACCTGCTAGCTGACGAATCTGCTGAGCAGAACCCCTTGCTCCAGAGTCAGCCATCATAAAGATACTGTTAGAACTTGGAACCTTGTAAGTTTTTCCATCTGGAGTTTGAACTTCTGTAGTTGCAATGTTCTTAAACATAGAGTCTGCAATGTTCTCAGTTACAGTAGCCCAAATATCAACGACTTTGTTATATCTTTCACCTTCTGTCAAAAGACCTTCAGAGTATTGCTCTTTAATCTTTTGAACATCAGCTTCAGCAGCTTCTAGAATTTCCATTTTTTGATCTGGAATAACCATATCGTTAATAGAAATAGAAAGACCAGCACGCGTTGAGTAACGGTAGCCAACAGTTCTTAAAGCATCAGCCAGAAGAACGGTTTTTTTCGCACCACAAGTTCTAAAGCAAAGTTCAATGAGTCCACCGAGTTCTTTTTTACCCATGATCTTATTGATCATATCAAAGCTAATCTCGTTTGGAATAACTTCAGACAGAAGCGCGCGACCTGGAGTGGTCTTGATCATGCTACCTCTAAGCTTTACTTGGATAGGAGCCTGAAGACCAACTTCTCCATGATCATAAGCAGCACGAACTTCTTCTAAGTTTGAAAAAATCTTGTGAGCACCCTTAGCGATAATATCTTCACGTGTTAGGTAGTAAACCCCAAGCACAATGTCCTGAGAAGGTTCAATAACAGGAAGACCAGACGCTGGACTCAAAATATTATTGGTCGACATCATAAGAACACGAGCTTCCATCTGCGCTTCCACAGAAAGAGGAACGTGAACAGCCATTTGGTCACCGTCAAAGTCAGCGTTAAAAGCAAAACACACAAGAGGGTGAAGACGGATCGCTTTTCCTTCAATCAAAACTGGCTCAAAAGCTTGAATACCAAGTCTGTGAAGAGTTGGAGCACGGTTCAAAAGAATCGGATGCTCTTGAGTCACTTCTTCAAGAATATCCCAAATTTCAGGGTGCTCTTTTTCTACAAGCTTCTTAGCACTCTTAATTGTTGAAACAATCCCTTGCTCTTCTAATTTTGCATAAAGAAAAGGCTTGAAAAGTTCAAGAGCCATTTTCTTTGGAAGACCACACTGATGAAGACGAAGCTCTGGGCCCACAACAATAACAGAACGTCCAGAGTAGTCTACACGCTTACCAAGAAGGTTTTGTCTAAAACGACCTTGCTTCCCTTTTAGAAAGTCTGAAAGAGAACGAAGAGGTCTTTTGTTTGGTCCTGTGAAAACTTTTCCACGACGACCATTGTCAAAAAGAGCATCTACAGACTCTTGAAGCATTCTTTTTTCATTACGAACAATAATATCAGGAGCACCTAATTCAATCAGTCTTAAGAGTCTGTTATTTCTGTTGATCACTCTTCTATAAAGATCGTTCAAATCAGAAGTTGCAAAACGACCACCATCAAGAGGAACAAGGGGCCTTAGATCAGGTGGAAGCACTGGAATAACTGAAAGCATCATCCACTCAGGTCTGCAAGAAAACTCACCACCTTCATCACGGATATTGAATGCTTCTAAAACATTAATTCTTTTTTGGAACTTTTTTCGAGCAGCATCAGAAGTTGCATTATTGAAATAAACACGTAAGCCTTCTACAAGTTCATCCACTCTGAGTTGCTTAAGCAATTCTAGAATAGCTTCAGCTCCACCACCTACTTTAAAAGCACCATTACCGTACTCTTCAATAAGGGATTCATACTCTTCATCGCTCACAATCTGACAACGAGAAAGCTTTGTCACATTCTCATCACCTGGATCAAGAACAATATAGGCTTCTGCATAGAGAACTCGTTCTAGATCTTTCAAAGCTATATCTAAAATAGCCCCAAGACGAGAAGGAAGAGACTTTAAAAACCAAATATGAGCTACAGGGGTTGCTAAGTTAATGTGACCAAGGCGCTCACGACGCACTTTGGAGTGAATCACTTCCACACCACACTTGTCACAAACAATGCCTCTGTGCTTCATACGCTTGTACTTACCACAGATACATTCAAAGTCCCTTACAGGCCCAAAAATTTTAGCACAAAAAAGACCATCACGTTCAGGTTTAAACGTTCTATAGTTGATAGTCTCTGGTTTTTTCACTTCTCCATAAGACCAGCTTCGAATTTTTTCTGGTGAGGCCACAGATATCTTTACAGCACTGAAAGACAGCGGGTCTGTTGGCCTATCAAAGAATGTTAGTAAATCCCTCAAACTGAATTCTCCTTTAGATCAATAGTTTTTGACCTATTATATTACTAGAGGGAGGTAGCTAACCAGCCTCTAGTCAAAAGTGTCTCTTATAAAAAATCGAAGTTTTTTTCTTCTGTTTTCTTTTGTACCAACGATATGTCCATACACAAGCTTTGAAGTTCTTTGACAAGAACATTGAAACTTTCTGGGATACCAGGAGTTGCTACTTGTGTACCTTTCACAATAGATTCGTACATTCTTGTACGTCCTTGCACATCATCAGACTTCACAGTCAACATTTCCTGGAGTGTGTAGGCTGCACCATAAGCTTCCATTGCCCAAACTTCCATCTCCCCAAGTCTTTGACCCCCAAACTGGGCTTTACCACCAAGAGGTTGTTGAGTCACAAGTGAGTAAGGACCAATAGAACGAGCATGAATTTTTTCATCTACCAAGTGGTGAAGTTTTAAAACATACATAATCCCAACAGTAACCCTGTTGTGAAATTTATCACCTGTTAAACCATCATACAGCTCTGACTGAAAATCTGTGTCTATACCAGCAAGCTTATGGGCTTCAAAGATTTCGTCTTCATTAGCACCATCAAAAACAGGGTTTGCGAAGTGAACACCTTCTTTATACTTTTTAACAAACTCTTTCAGTTGATCATCTGTGGCAGATTTAATAAACAAAGCAACTTCTTTGTCACTTTCGTCTTTGCCCCAGATACCAAGGCACATATCTTCAATCTCTTTACGATTGAAGGACTCTTCCATCATACGATTTAACTTTTCACCAAGTTTATGAGAAGCCCATCCTAAGTGAGTTTCTAGAACCTGTCCTACGTTCATACGAGAAGGAACACCAAGAGGATTCAAAACCACATCAACAGGAATACCGTCTGCTGTGAATGGCATATCCTGTTCTGGAAGAATTCGAGAAACAACCCCTTTGTTACCATGACGACCAGCCATTTTGTCACCCACACGAAGCTTACGCTTTATGGCAACAAAAACTTTAACCATCTTGATCACACCAGGAGGAAGCTCATCACCTTTTGTGATTTTAGCAATCATCTCACTTGTAATGAGTTTAATTTGGTTGATCTTCTCTTGGAGGTTCACAAGAACCTTACCAAGAAGAGCAGCTTTTTCAAAATCCTCTACAGCAATGCTATACCAAGCTGTATAAGGAAGAGCTAAGAGTAACTCACTTGAAATCTTATCACCTTTGTCAGCTAGAAGCTTAGAGTCCTTACCAGTGATTTTTTTAGCCAGTAGATCTCCATCAACAAGCTGAAGAATCTTTCTCTTTGCAGATTCTTTGATAATTTCAATCTTATCTTTTTCATCTTTTCTAAACTTGTTTGATTCTTTCTCTGCAATCTCTTGAGACCGAGAATCAAGATCAGCTCCAGCACGAGAGAAAACCTTACAGGCAATAACAACCCCGTTCACTCCAGGAGGAACTCTAAGTGAAGTGTCTCTTACATCTCCTGCTTTTTCACCAAAGATAGCTCTCAAGAGTTTTTCTTCTGGGCTTAGTTGAGTTTCACCTTTTGGTGTAATCTTACCAACAAGGATGTCATCAGGCTGAACCTCTGCACCGATACGAATAATACCAGCAGAATCGAGATTCAGAAGAGCTTCTTCACTCACGTTTGGAATATCAGCTGTTATCTCTTCTTGACCAAGCTTTGTATCCCTAGAAATACACTCAAACTCTTGAATATGAACGGAAGTATAAAGATCTTCTTTTACCACACGTTCAGAAATCAAGATAGAGTCCTCAAAGTTGTAACCATTCCAAGGCATGAAGGCTACACGTACGTTTTGACCAAGAGCAAGTTCTCCAAGCTCTGTAGCAAAACCATCACCAATCACATCTCCTGGTTGAACCTGATCACCTAAACGGACAATAGGCTTTTGATTGATACAAGTATCAAGGTTCGAGCGGCTATACTTCTTGAGAGTATAAATATCAACGTCTGCACCTACTTCTGTAGAAACATTTTTCTTCTTCTTTTCTATAACATCTGTGTTGACTTTCACAACAATTCTAGCTGCATCTACAGACACAACCGTCCCTGGTCTTTTTGCAACGACGCAAGCACCGGAATCACGAGCTACAATTTTTTCCATCCCTGTCCCAATAAGAGGAGCTCTTGTCTTAATGAGAGGAACGGCTTGACGCATCATGTTAGAACCCATAAGAGCTCTGTTCGCATCATCATTTTGAAGAAATGGAATTAAGTTTGCAGCAACAGAAACAAGCTGTGTCGAAGCTACATCAGAAAGATCTGCTTCTTCAGCTAGTACTGTCTCTGTTTCACCTTTACGACGCACACTGATGTAACGTGTTGTGTCAAGCTCTGTAACAGAGTCACTCGCCTGAGCAACAACATGATCGCGATCTTCTTCAGAAGCTGTGTAGTAACGAACGCTTCCTTTAACTTCTTCTTCTGTTGCTTTCAATCGTTTGTAAGGGGTTTCAATGAAACCATACTGATTGATTGTGGCATAAGAAGCTAAAGAAGAAATCAAACCAATGTTTGGACCTTCAGGTGTTTCAACCGGACAGATACGTCCATAATGCGTTGGGTGAACGTCACGAACTTCGAAACCAGCACGCTCACGACTCAAACCTCCTGGCCCAAGAGCTGAGAGTCTTCTTTTGTGAGTGATCTCAGAAAGTGGGTTTGTTTGATCCATAAACTGGCTAAGCTGAGAACTTCCAAAAAATTCTTTTACAATAGCTGCTGCTGGTTTATTATTAATAAAATCATGAGGAAGAAGAGTTTCAATATCTTGCAACTGAAGACGCTCTTTCACGACTCTTTCAATTCTAAGAAGACCAATTCTGTATTGATTTTCAAGAAGCTCACCAACAGCTCTTACTCTTCTGTTACCAAGGTGATCAATATCATCTACAAACCCTTGGCCTACTTTAAGTTTAAGCAAGTAGCGAACCACAAGCATAATATCATTTTTTGTGAGAATCCTTGTCTCAATAGGTTCCTCAGAACCTGTTCTTTGGTTCAACTTGTGTCGACCAACAACACTCAAATCATAACGATCAGCATTGAAGAAAAGATTATCAAACAGAACTTTAGCTTGCTCTACAGAGGGAGGATCTCCCGGACGAAGCCTC
>CANFEH010000044.1 GCA_947445855.1 Zetaproteobacteria bacterium | reverse complement strand
TTATCTTGGGATCTCGCTCAACTCTAAAGCATCCCAAAAAATCGTGTGAACAGATGACGGCAATAAAATTTTTCTTCGAGTGCAACATTCTGGGATAGTCGCATTTTTTGTCCTAAAAAACCTCAATTATTTTACATAATTGGTATTATAAGTGATAAGATCACAATGTCTGACAATTCAAAACATTTCTTCGTAGGTGTGCCAAATGTTCAAGATGTTAGTTTTGATAAGCTTAAACTTAAAAATAACGTTTATAACTACGTATCTTTAGCTGCTAATACAGGTGCAGTGGGCTACGGAACTTTCAAAATTCTAAATACTGATAAGAATAAAGGATCTCATTCTGAGGAAGGAAAAGATGCTGAGATCTTTTATTCTCATGATTTTACAACTGAAAATACATTCAAAAACTTAATGCACATCACAAAGCTTTTCATCACAAAAAAAGGCAAAACCTTTGAAGTCTATCAGAAAAAAGATGCTTCTGATAACAACTTTGAAAAAAAACTAGCTAACTTTGTTCCAAGAGTTGAAGCTGATGGCAAAGTATTTTTTGTTATCGACTTTGCTCAAGGCTCTGGTCATGAAGGTGTTGGATTTGCTATCACTCAAGAAAAGCTTGAAAATAGCAGCTTTACAGACGGGAACTATGATATTGCTAGAGGAAGTACTGGAGTTTCAAAGGGAACTCTCAGTGGAACTGTTTTTACAGTAACAGGACAAAACCAACCAATCAACCTCGACCTAAACAAGCCTTGGGCTGGGATTGCGGAGTATAGTGCAGATACAGATGGTTCTGGTAGCAAAACCCTAATGATAGGCTTTCCAGTCAACGGCAATGAATTTTATGGAATCACCCCCCATGATGGCTTCATAGCAACAAAAGCAGATTAGTCTTTTCCTCCTTAAAGAGGCATATAGAGAATAGGATCAAAGCTTTTGTCTCTTTTATCTCTTAATTCAAAATGCAAATGATTGCCTGTTGATTTCCCAGAAGAGCCTACTTCAGCAATAGTTTGCCCCTGTCTCACACGTTGACCAAATTTAACCTTAAGAAGACTGCAATGGGCATAAAGAGATTTATAGTCTTCATGATTTAAAATCACTGTCCAACCATACCCTCTTTGATAGCCTGAAAATTCCACAACTCCCCTAGCTGTACTATAAATATTGCTTCCTTTAGGGGCTGCTATATCGATCCCATGATGAAGACGTCCGTCTCTTTGGCCGTAATAAGAACTAATCGTTCCAGCTACAGGCCACATGAGTCTTTTATCAAGAAGATCTTCTCGTAAATTATCAGTCTGAGAAGTGGCACAAGAAACTAAAAAAAACAAAAAAAGAATCAGATAAAATTTTTGCAAAAACGAAAAGAACATAATTTTTTTTTTCATGATTCAGGTGAGAAGCCATAAGGCATCTTAAATTCTACTTCACCCACTCCTTCTGGCTTAGGGAATGTGAGACGTCTAATCACATTGAGCACACATTCTTTCATGACACTATCTGTGATCTCAGATTTTTCTACTTTAGACTTAGGAGCTTTTCCTGTGGAATCCACTATGATGGAAAGAGTAACAGTTCCAGCAGCTGTCCTGTCTCTTTGAAGGAGAGTGTTATAACAATGGTTAATCTCTCGTTGAGCTGACATCAAAACATCCCACACAGCTTTTTTATCAATCCCAACGCCGATGAGAGGATCGCCTGAGTGAATTTGAAGCTCAGCACTTCCTTCTCTTTCAAACTGAGATTTTAGATTTCCATCTGCCAAAGACTTGCTCGCATCTGCAAATTCTGCACCTTTTGTGTTCAAAGCCATGAGATCTGCTTTAGACAAATCTTTTCCCACTCCATTAAGGCCAAATGTTTTCTTTGCTGATCCTTCTGCAAGTCCTGTAGCTGCCTTGTTTAGTTTAGTAGGAATAGCTCCTAGGCCTCCGTGAGATTTTATATCCCCAAGACCAAGACCAGCTGTAGAAAGATTAAGACCTGAGCTCTCTTTTTTTTTCGCACCTTCTACTGGCATAGTCTTTTTTTTGTCTTGCTGCTCGACTGGTTTCTTAGGGATTTCTTTTTTTTCACTAGTAGCTAGAGCTTTGTTCAACTGTTTCATCTCTTGTGCCGGATCTTTTTTGGGGAGCTCTTTTTTTTCTTCCACTTTTTCTTTTTTTATCTCCTCAACATCAACTTTTTCTGGTTCAACTTCAACCTCCTTTTCAACAACAGCCCAGATTTCATTTGTGTTCGTTTCTTCTTCTGGAACTTCAACTAAATAAAAAGAAGAGCAGAGGAGAATATAGCTCAGAAGAAAACATGTGAGAAGCCCTGCAAAAAGAGGATCTTCCAAAGTTTCTCTAGGCACATGAACATCTGGCAATGTTTTGTGAACAAAGAAAAAACGAGTGCTAAAGTAATGAACATGAGCCACATCGCCTTTTTTTAGAGTATGATCACCAGCTTCAAGGGAAATATACTTTCCATCTGTTCTAACTCTTGCTGTCATCCCCTTAACAAGATGAAGTGTAAAAGAATCTTTTGTGTAATCACAAAAATTATAGAGATCTTCTCCTTTTCTCACATTACTTGTTGAGAACTGAGCTTTTTCTGAGGAACCAATAAAAATTGATCCGCTATTTTTCTCACCAAAATGCTCTACACCTAGAACGCGGTCATCCCAATAGCTAATAACCTCAAGGATATTCCCAGTACTCCTGCCATCTCTTGGTCTAAAAGCTAAGTCAGGACGTCTTCTTCGTTCTTTTGCAGAATATTTCTTTTGCTGAGAGGCTGACTTCACCTCTTCTTTTATTTCAAGTGCCTCTAACAATATTCGATTCCCAGAAATAACTATTTCTCCTTTTGGCGTAACAGAGCAAAAAGAAGGAATCGCTTTTTCATTGTAGAAAAGATCCTCACTACCTGAAATATTCTCTAAGGTCCATTTACTCTCATGAAAGTATAAGAGTGCATGAATTGGTTCTATTTTTTTTCCTTTTAGAACAACATCATTGCTCTCAAGAGAGCCTATTTTAATGACATTGCTTTCAAATAAATATTGCACAGCATCTTTTTTTTCAGAGCAATGCACAGAAAGTTTTGCACTCATATGAGCCCCTAGAATAAAAAGAATCTCTCACAAATAAAAAATAGACTCTTAAAAAATACTTATCCCGATATTTTTTCGAGAATCCTTTTTGTCTTTTTATTGATATCTTCAAATTCTTGATTCAGAGACAAGGACTCCTCTAACCATTTCTTTGCAAGGCTTATATCATTATACTGATAGTAGGCAAGTTGACCACAGTTGTAGAGAAAAATTTTATTTTTTGGAAACCGTTTTACATAAGAGTGACAACTATCAAGAGAAATAGGTTTTTTATTTTTAATTTTCGCAATCAGTTCTTTTAAAAAAATTCCAACTGGATGTTTTAAATCTCCTTCGAGAATTTTTTGAGACTCTCCAAAAAATCCGTATTCAAATTTAAGAGCGGCTAAATTTAAACGAATAGACTCATCTTTTTTGTCTAATCGATAAGCCTCTTCAAAAGAGGATAAAGCTTCTGATTTTTTAGATTCTAATAAATCCAAAACACCCTGAACGTTATAAGCCTTTGCTTTATAGGAATCAGATGTCGAAACAAAAAGCTTTGACAAGAAATAAAAAGCTTTTCGGAAATCTTTCTTCTTAATGTAAGCAATAAGAATTCTATAATAATACGGATCTCTAGATTCTTGTGAAATATTTTCTTTTTCCAGTTGTTTCATTAAATTTTCAGATATGTCTCCCTTTATAGTGCCAGATAAAATATCTATAAAAAGCTCTTCTGACAAAAGATCAGAAGAAATTTCTTTTTTCTTTAAGAAAGCTTCTCTCTTTTTCAAAGTAGCTTGATTAAGAGAACTAAGAGACAAAGGGTCCATAAAAATCCCAAAACTTCTTGGTTCTACTTCTTCTGTTTTGTATAAAGCTCCTTGCCTTCCAGAATGGCTACAAGAGACTATAAAAATTAATATGAAAATATTATAAAACAAAGTCACTCCGATCTAAATGGTATTTCTTGAGAGAACTTTTTATCTACTTCTAAAGTGATCAAGCGAAGAGGTTCCATCCATTCTTCAGAAAAAGATTTTTGCGAATCTAAGAGAGCAACTTCTTTTTTTATCTCAAAAACTTTTTTATCTACGACCTGGTACTCTTCTGCTATTTTTTTAGCATTTGTTAAATAGTTTTTAAACTGAGTAAAAATCAACTCTCTTGTTGGCATCAAATCCTTATCAAGTTGTTCTTTTGAAACCCCTTTGATAGGCGGATTTTTTTTCAGCAGTATATGAATTTTTTTATAAAGAAAAGCTAAAGAAGCGTAAGCTCTCATGGTCGAAGAAGCATCTTTAAAAGCAAGGATTTTAGAAGCTTCCGCTTCAGCTTGTTTTAAAAAAGAGAAGTTCTCTTGTAGATTTTTTTGAAACTCACTAGGATTACTCACATTTAAATTAGAAAATTTTAACGTAAAAAGTTTATCTTCCAAAATATTCGACTGAATTTCCATATAAAGAGCAAGGGCTTTACCAGATAAATTTTGAGGAGAATCTAAAGAAAGAATTTTCTCTCTAAAAGATGCTTTTGAATTTTTATCAACACTTTTTGTTTCATAATAATCGTAGCTTTTTAAAAACTTCTCATTTGTTGAGAGCTTAAAAAATTTAACATAAATTTCAGAGAGTAGAGCTGTGTAGAGTTCAAAGTTTTTCTCGTACAAAGAAAAGCTTAAAAATGAATCTACAAGAGTTTTTGCTTCTTCGGGATACTTACTTGAAAAAACAGAACAATTTTCTATCAAAGATTTATTTTTCTCCACAAAAGATAAGAAACATATTTTTTGAAGAACTCCTTTTGTAGATTCATCTTCTGGAAATTTTTTTGAAAAATATGAAAAGTATTTTAACGCCTCTAAAAACTCAGCCCTTGCTTCATAAAGATTTGCTAACTGGAGAATAATTTCTTTTTGTTTAGAAAAATTCGGGTACTGTGTAATGAGAGTTTTGAAAGCTCGAATAGCTCCTTCTTTATCCCCCACTGCTAAATAGGCTATAGCAGCATTAAACCAAATAAGATCTACATCAGAGTCTTTTGGATTTTTTAAAGCATACTTTTCGTACAGCTCTCCTCTCCTTGACTCGTTTTCTTCTTGAACAATTTTTTTGAGCGTCATTGTTCTTAAAAGTTGCTTCAAGCTATTCCCTACTTCTGAGTTCTGATATTCAGGGTAAGTAAGAAATTTTTTTGCTAATTTTACTTGCACTTCTGTGTTATCCTCATAAAGAGACATAAGCTTACTCAGTGCAAGAGCCCCTTCTTTTGAAGTTCTAAAATTTGTTGAAATAGAAACAAGATACTTTCTAGCTTTTACTTTATTACCTGTCCGGTAAAAAATTTCACTAGAAAAAAGATAGCATTTTTTCTTAACATTCACATCTTCTGGATAGTTTTTAAGATAAAGTGCGCAAGAATTCATAAAATCTTTAGCTTTATCATCTACTTTTTTTAGTGGTTTTGAAAAATCAGGAATCTCTTTTAAGAGATCTTCGTAATAAGGTTGAAAGTAAAGTCCTACAGCATCAAGCATATTAAGAGCAGCTCTTTTATGGACATTTTTTATTACCCTACCTTCCGAGTCAGAAATAACAGCTTTTTCTTTTGGAAGTCGAACAATTTTTTCATACGCTTGAGCTGACTCTTTATAATTTAATGAAGCATAGTTTATATCTGCTAAATACTCTAAGACCTCTGCTAATCTTTCAGAGTCAGAATAAAGTTTTAGGTAGAGTGTATAGCCATACTGAGCATTTTTTAATAGAAAACTTTTCGAATGACTGATCTTGTCTACTTTAATAGATTCACTTTGTGCTTCTTCTTGCATTTTTTGAGCATAGTAGAGAATAGCATCTCTTGTTTTTTCAGTATTATCTTCTACTGCAGCAGGGTTTCTTAAACCCCAAGCAGAATCTTTTCCGTAATTGCTATGCCAAGACTCAAGGTAAAACCACAATTTCTTATAATCTTTAGCCTCATAGGAAATAGAACACAACGCAGACATAGCTTTAACAGCTTTTTCTTGTTTTGGAAAAAGCTCTAAAATCTTTTGATAACTACCCTCAGCTTTAGAAATTTTACCTTGCTCAAAATAAGTCTGAGCTAAATAAAATAGAAATTTAGAAATATTTTCTTCGCTACCAAATTTTTTATAATAAGCTAAAGCCCCTTCCACTTGGCCTAGTTCTGTAAAAACAAAAACCATATCTTTTAGAACTTGTTCTTTTACAAGATTCTTTTTGCCTGATTCTTTTTCTTTTTCTCTGCTTAAGTGAACAGCTTTTTTCCAAAGCTCGAGACACTCTTTAAAATAACCTTGATTAAACTCAATCCAACCTAACTTGTAGTATGTCCAGTCTACTCGACTAGCATCCTTAAATTTGATGACCGCTTCTAAATTAATTTTAGCTAAACGAAAACTATCTTGATCAAAATAATAAGAACCAACCTCAAAAAAGGCTTCGCTAGCAAGAGGATGTGTTGGATTCTCATCTATAATTTTTTGAAATGATCTAATAGCCTTGTCGTCATCATTCAGGTACTGAAAAGCCACAGCTTTTTGAAAATAAACGAGAACTCTT
The DNA here is from genome assembly GCA_947445855.1 of Zetaproteobacteria bacterium. Taxonomy (GTDB): domain Bacteria; phylum Bdellovibrionota_B; class Oligoflexia; order Oligoflexales; family Bog-1112; genus CANFEH01. The sequence continues at coordinate 9,776 of CANFEH010000044.1, read as the reverse complement.
TCCTCACTATTTGGAAAATTTAGCAGATAATCATCAGCTCTTTTGAGAACCTCTTCGTAGTATTCTTTTTGGATAGCTTCATTAAGAAGTGGCTCAGGGCCTTTTTGCGAATTTTTGTACCATTTATCCCAGGCTTCATTAAAATTTTTTAGCTCTCTTGTTGTGATATAACTAGCTTGTTCAAGAGCCATTTCTACGAGTTTATTCAATATTTTTGCACGAGCAGGAGAATCTTTTGGCAGACTGCTAGCCAGTTTTGTTAATGTTTTTAGACCTTCTCCAATAGATTCAATTAAGTTTTTTTCTAAAGGATTCTCTGAAATCATTTCGCGGCGACTTGTTTTTTGTGCATCCTCTAAACTTACTTTTTTTTCTTTCTTAAGCTCCTCGATCTTAAGTTCGCTTTTTTCTAGAGCCTGAGAAGAATGAGAAGAAAAAAAGAAAAACAACAAGGATCCATAAAGTAACTTTGTCTTTGAATTTATCATAAATTCTTCTCTATGTTACTTTTTGCAAAGATTAGGAATATTATAAACATAGCCACCAAGATCATCTTTCCAATACTCACCATCAAAAGGCCAATACTCAAGAGCCTGTCCGAGAACAAGTTTCTGCATACCACCAATAAACTCTTCTTCACTTTTGAAAGTAATAATATTCAGTTCTTTTTTTATTCTGGAAATTTTTTGAAGTAAAGAATCAGCTTCAATTAAAATTGTTTGTTCAAACATCTCTTTTAATTCATCTAAGTAAGACTTTGCTGTATTAATAATTTTTCTGTCCACAGTCGCTAGAATCTCTGTTTTTACTTTTAAAACTTTACGGTAAATCCCTTCTCTGACTGAAGACTTAAAATGAGTTTTTAATTCTTCTTCTTCTACTTCTAAATTTTCTAAGAAAATAACTGTTTTTTTGTAAGCAGAAAGTTCTTTGCTTTTCTCAACAACAAAATACGTTTCATGAGCATGGTTTTCATCTTTTACATAATCAAAAGCAGTTCCAACTCCTTTATCAATCTTAGCAAGAAAATCTACCAAACTTTTTTCAATTGGTTTAAATTTCAACTGGAATTCATCAAGCAAAACTTTTACTTCATCATAGTAACAAAGTTTTAAAAGTATAATAGCTTTTAAAACATGGGCTTCAGGATTAATTTTTTTAAAATAAAATGGAGAAAGAACCGTGTGCAAGTTTCCTAGTGTGCTATTTGGATTTTTAATTAAAGCAAAAGCCCAAGCTCCCTCAAAAATAGCTTCTAACCAAAAAACAGAATTCCTAGAAAGAAGGCTGTAATACTCAATGGATTTTTCAAAATTTTCTTTTTCGTAATAAATTCTTCCTAGATTTAAAATAACCTGATCTCTCATGTTTTCTGAGGACAAATTTTTTTCAAGCTCTTCTAATAACAATTCAAAATGAGTGATGCTTTCTTTTAAAAGCCCAAGAGCTTCTTCACACACAGATCGATAAAAAAGAGCTTTATGATAAAAAGAATTTAAATCAGAAACAGAAGAAAAATACTTGAGTGCTTTAGCATATTCTTTTTCATCAAATAAATTTTTCCCTCTAAAATAGAGATAAAATCCCTGCAACTCTTCTGGCAAAGCACTTAAATTCAAATCAATAGTTCCAACCAAAGAAGAAAAATAATCCTCTTCAAAGTCTAAAGTTTCGTAAATACTGTATAAATGTTTCAAAGATTTTAAAAAATAAACATTGTTTTCTGGCCCTTTTTTAATAACACTTGCAAAGAATGAGAGAGCTGAAATATTCAGATCTAAATTTTTTAAGGCATAACCTAAATCATAATTCAGCGAAATCAATTCTTTTTGGTCATACTTTTTTTCCGCAACTTGAAGTTCTTTCCAGTAAATGGAAGCTGCTTCTGCGAATTTTCCTTGCTCGGAAAGCTGTTTTGCCTTTTGCAAACTAGCACTCAGTTCCTCAGCAAAAAGAAAACCGAAGAATAAACATATTATCTTTAATTTTTTTTTATCGACACTTATCATTCAGAAAACCTTCTTTATAGGAAAAAGGAATATCCGAGCTTTAAAATAAAGTTTGAAACAATCGTCTCTTTTGTTTCTTTTTCTACACGACAAGCAAGCTGACCTATGTCCATTATATAAAAATTATATTTAAAATCCCATCTCACAGCATGATGTTTATCGAAGAAAAAATGCTGTCCAATCCCCACACGACCAGAAGGTGCAAAATATTGAGATGGAAAAAGATCAATATCTTTTGTGCCAGAAGGACAGTGATCATAAGAAAGCTCAACTCCAGTCACTCCACCTTCGATAGAAAAAAATGTATCAAAATAAAGAAGAGATTCTGAAAAAATTTGAAACTTCCCATAAAAAGGGCTCCAGTTAAACCCTCCTCCAAGAAGAATATTAGGGCTATATTTTTCTACTTGCACAAAATACAATTTATCAGACAAAATCTTATAATCTGTTGTTTTAATCGAAACCCCATAAGAACCATTCAGCTCAAAAGCAAGAGAATGGAAAATATGATATTGAACATGCCCGGAAAAAAGAATGACATCAACAAAATCTTGGTTGAGAAGAGTACTTACTTGAGTCCCAATTTCGAAACGACCCTTTTTTTCTACAAATCGAGGACGAATAACTCTTACTTCCAAGTTATCAAGATCAGTTTTTTTAGGTTCAATAGCTAAGGCTTTCTCGAAACTAACTCCTCCAAGAAGAAGTAAAAAAAGAAAACCAAGTCCCAATTTTTTTTTCTTCATTTTCAAGACTCTTTTTCGACCATCAAGTTAAATTTGATAAAATCTGCTTTCTGGGCACTTTTCATCACCTGTTTGATAAGCTTAAACTCATGATTTTTATCGACTTCAAGAGTCAGCTCCATCGGTTCAATATTATTTTTTGATCTTACTTTTTTGTTCGCTTTAGCTAATTTCTCCAGCTCAAGGAAAATAGGAAGGACAGATCCTTGAACTTTATCAAAACCAATGATACGAGAACCTCTGAGAGAAACAACTGATTTATCATTGATAATAATTTTAGTTTTTGTAATCCGAACAGAAGGAACTTCTTCCAAAGACGAAAGTGTGTTTGAAACAGGAAGCTCAACACCGTCGCTTATATCATAGCTCACAGGCTCTGTAGAAAAACTCATCAGAAGAAATAAAATAAGAATACTAAAAATATCAAGCATAGGCATAATATTTAAAGAAATCGTCTGACCATTTTCATTTCCAACAGAAGCCATTTTACTACTCCTTGCTAAAGAATCACATTTCCAAGAACCACTTGAGGAAATAACTTTCCAAGTTTTAAAAGCTCAGGCGAAACTTTTTCTTTTTCTCCAAAAGAAATCACAGAGTCTAAAATTTTTGTCACAGACTCATAATGAACTGCATCATCAAAAAAAAGTTTTATCTTCTGCGATTCTAAATTTTTCTCTTTAATATCAATTAATTTTTTATGAAATTCTTGAACCCCAGCAGGAGAATTCTGAAAACGATGCATCTCTTTTGCCACAGGATGAGAAGACCACTCAGATGTAAGCTCAAGAAAACTCGAGGAAACATCTACTAGAAGAATGTGTTCTCTTTTTTGTTTTTCTTCAGTTTCTTTTACACTTGAGAAAAAAGGAACTTGCACCGTATGAATACCAATTGTAATAAAAACAGAAGAAAACAAAAGAAAAGTACAAAGCAAAGAAAAAACATCGATAAATGGCATCACATTTATCTCAACAGCTTGTGTTGCAGCCGATAAATTTTTTTTTTTTTTTTTCAAGGTCACCCCTCTTGTTCAATCTGACTCATGTCTTTTCCTTTGATTTTTCTTGTGTAGAGCAAATCCATTAAATGCGATGAAGAACGAGTAAGAGCCGTCAAAATAGCTTGTTGTTTAGCTGTTAGAATACCATGAGCAAATAAACAAAGAAGAGCTGTTCCAAGACCAAAAGAAGTAGCTGTTAAAGCTTCTGAGATCCCTTCTGCTAATATGGTTTGCTTTTGTGCTCCTGTTGCCACAGCAGCAGCTCCAAAAGATTTCATTAAACCAAAAATAGTTCCAAGAAGACCAAGTAACGTTGCAACGTTAGCTGTCGTAGCTAAAAAAGGAACTCGGCTATTGATTTTAGGAACAACAGTGTTGATTGCAAGCTCCATTGCATTTTCGATTTCTTGTGGAGTTTCATTAGCTCGCTTTAAACCTTGTGCCAAAACAGTTGGAATAAGCTTTGGTCTTGCTTTTTGACAAAGTCTAAGAGCATTCTCGATAGAATCTCCCATGACCATTCTTTGAATAATGAGCATAAAATTTTGGCTATTTGCAAGATCATACTCTATCCAAAGACGATAACTTCTTTCCGCAATAATAACTAAAGAAACTCCTAACACAAAAAAAATTGAGCCCATAACAAGAGGCCCACCTTCGTAAAATTTATGAACAATGAAATCAAACATAACTCTTGTTCTCCTAAAAGTTGAGATGGGGAAAAAGCGTTTTTCGAACTTCAATTTTTTTTGCTACATTCTTTTAACTCAATTTTAGAAACTAAAAGCTTTCCTGTCAATGAACTCAAAACAAACTCTAGTAACTTATAAATATCTTAAAAATATTTTTATTTTCTGGTAAATAACAAATGTTTAGACTATGTTTTTATGTCACTTTGCGATGTTATTATTCCTAAATTGCTGGAGAATTTTGTTATGAAAAAAATATCCGCTCCGAATCCCATCGTTGAACTTGATGGCGATGAGATGACTCGTATTATCTGGCAAAAGATAAAAGAGAAACTAATCTTTCCGTATTTTGATCTCAAAATTAAATATTTTGATCTCAGCATCGAAAATAGAGAAAAAACAAAAGACGCCGTTACTCTTCAAGCAGCAAAATCTATAAAAGAACACAATGTAGGAATTAAGTGCGCCACTATCACTCCTGATCTTGGACGCATGAGTGAGTTTTCTCTTTCAAAAATGTGGAAAAGTCCAAACGGAACCATTAGAAACTATTTAGGAGGCACTGTTTTTAGATCTCCTATTTTGTGCAACAATATCCCACGTCTTGTGCCAAGCTGGGAAAAGCCGATTATTGTCGGCCGTCATGCTCATGCTGACCAGTACAAAGCCTGTGACGTCCATATTATGGAGGAAGGTTCTCTCAAGCTTGTCTTCGAAGGCAAAAACAAACGAGAAGAATGGCTCGTAAAAGATTTTGAGGGAGAAGGTGTTGGTCTGGGAATGTACAACACAAGAGAGTCTATTGAAGATTTTGCTCGTTCTTGCATGAGTTTTGCTCTTGATATGAACTACCCACTTTATTTCTCAACAAAAGATACCATCCTAAAAATTTATGACGGTTTCTTTAAAGATATTTTTCAAGAAATATTTAACAAAGAGTTCGCTCCAAGATTTAAAGAAAAAGGTCTCTTCTACGAACATCGTCTCATTGACGACATGGTAGCTCAAGTGATTAAATCAGAGGGCGGATATGTCTGGGCTCTTAAAAACTATGACGGAGATGTGCAGTCTGACATTATAGCTCAAGGCTTTGGAAGCCTTGGACTCATGGCTTCTACTCTTGTGTGCCCCGATGGAAAAACAATTGAAACAGAAGCTGCTCACGGCACAGTCACAAGACACTACAGAGAACACCAAGCTGGCAAAGCCACATCAACGAATCCGATTGCTAGTATCTTTGCTTGGACAGGAGGCCTTGCTCACAGAGCAAAACTAGATGGCATTTCGTCTATGCTTGAGCTTTGTGAAAATATCGAGAAAGCTTGTATTGAAACTGTCGAAAAAGGTTTTATGACAAAAGACTTAGCTCTTTGTGTTCACAAAGATAAAATGACCCAAAACGACTATCTCACAACAGATCTTTTCATTGACAAGATAGCGGAGACTCTTGAAAGCAAATTTTAGTCAACTGCATCTCTTATGATCACCTCATATTAATCACGCCGTTCTTTTTTTTAGTTTACCCACCTAATATTACTAGAAAAAATCTTTTAAAAAAAGCTATCCTACCCCCATTCAATACAATCCTTAAATAGGCTCCTTCATCACTTTAGTAAAAATCTGAAATATGAGGACTTTTGATGAAAATTCTTCTGGAAAACCTGACCAAACGTTACGATGCCACCGAAGCTGTTAGTCAGTTAAATATGACCATAGAAAATGGTGCTTTGCACTTCATCTTAGGACCTTCAGGATGCGGAAAAACAACCACACTGCGTATGCTAGCAGGTTTAGAAAAACCGACTTGTGGAAAAATTTATTTTGATGGCACAGATGTCACTGAGCTCTCTCCTTCAGAAAGAGGGATTGGCATGGTGTTTCAAAACTATGCTCTCTGGCCTCATATGACCATAGAAGAAAATATTACTTATGGACTAAAACTGAAGAAACTTACAAAAAAAGAAATTCAAGTTCGAGCTCACAAATACTTAGAAATGATGCACCTTGAAAAACTAGCATCTCGTTACCCAAGCCAGCTCTCTGGTGGTCAACAACAGCGAGTTGCCCTTGCTCGTGCCCTTGCTATAGAACCAAAAGTGCTTCTTCTTGATGAACCACTTTCTAACTTAGACGCTAAACTTCGTCATGAAATGCGTGAAAATTTAAGAACTCTTCACGCAGAATTAAAAATAACAACCGTCTACGTGACTCATGATCAAAGTGAATCTCTCTCCATGGGTACAAACATTAGCATCATGAAAGACGGGAAACACATTCAATCAGGATCACCAAAAGACATCTATAACCATCCAAAAAACTCTTTCATAGCAAAATTTATTGGAGAAACTAATCTGATCGAAGGAAAAGTCACAAAAACCACAGAAAAACTTCATTTTGTAAAAACATCTTTTGGTATTTTTGAAGCAGATTCTAGAGGAGAAAGTTTTAAAGAAAATGAAGCTGTCACTCTTTCTTTGAGACCAGAACTTTTCAAAGTTTATTCCTCAAAAAATCAAGAAAAAGTAGAAAAAGAAACTAATCACTTTTCCACACATTTAAAAGAAAAAATTTATTTAGGTGAAAGTGAGCAATGGAAATTAGAAAATGATGGAAATGAACTTATAGCCAAAGTTCTTCTCAGGTGTGAAGAGCAGTCTCTTCCAAGAGGAAGCGAGCTTTCTTTTTCTATCAAACCAGAACACATCACTCTCTTAAGAACTTAATCCTGAAAGAGGTTTACGTTTATGGCAAAACTTAGAAAAAACATATTCCAAGGCTACAATTACAGTCAACTACCTTCTTACTTAATTCTACTCGCTATTGTTTTTGTTTTTATTTTTTTTCTTATTATTCCTGTCTTTAGTATTGTTTCTAAATCTCTCTACACAAAAGAGAGTGGCTTCTCTTTTCAGTATATGTCACTTCTTTTTCAAAACAGTCTCTATATGAAGGGGGTTCGAAATAGCCTTTTAATTGGAGTTGTCACCACTCTTTTTTCTCTTATTCTAAGCCTTCCACTCGCTCTCACAAATGCTAGACTTAACTACAAAGGAAAAGCTCTTCTGTCTGGCCTTCTTCTTGTTCCTATGGTTATGCCCCCTTTTGTTGGAGCCATTGGTATCCATAGATTCTTTGCTCGCTTCGGGTCTGTGAATATTTTTTTGCTCGAAAAAGGGCTCATCACAACTCCTATTGATTGGCTAAGCCCAGAGTACTACCTTTTCCTTGTCTCATTTATTGAAAGCCTTCATCTCTATCCAATTCTTTATTTGAATCTTGTAGCAGCTCTTTCAAACCTAGACCCTTCTCTCGAAGAAGCTGCTGCAACAATGGGTGATAACAAGTTTACTCGCTTCAAAAATATTACTTGGCCCCTTATCCTCCCTGGATTTTTCTCTGGTTCTATTCTTGTTTTTATTTGGGCTTTAACAGATCTTGGCACACCTTTGCTTGTTGGATTTCATGAAACTATTCCTGTTCACATTTTTAACCTTGTGACAAACGCGGGTCAAAACCAAGTAGGACACTCTCTTGTTCTCTTAGTTGTTTGTATTACAACTTTTATCTTTCTGTTTAGTAAGTTTATTTCATCTCGTATTAATTACGAGATGCTTGGCAGAGGCCATTCAACTCCAAATGTTTCAAATGCCAAATGGTATGATTACTTCAGTATTTATTTTATTTCTCTCTCTGTAATTTTTCTAGCACTCATCCCTCATTTCACAGTACTTGTCACAAGTTTTGGAGATAACTGGTTTATGACTGTGCTCCCTGAAAAACTAACACTAAACCACTACTCCATGGTTTTTTCAGAGAGTCTTTCGCTCACAGGTGTTAAAAACAGTTTCTTTCTTTCTACTATGGCAACTGGTGTAAATGTGATTCTTGGAGTGGGAATTGCCTATATCGTGACAAGAAAACTGATTCCTTTTTCAAATCTTCTTGATTCACTTGTCATGATACCACTTGCACTTCCTGGAATTATCTTAGCTTTTGGTTATGTGGTTACTTACACAGGAACTTTTCTTGATCCTCTTGAAAATCCAATTCCTCTTCTTATTATTGCCTACTCGATAAGAAGGCTCCCTTACATGGTAAGAGCAGCGTCTGCTGGGCTTCAGCAAACAAGTGCTTCACTAGAAGAAGCATCTTTACTTTTTGGAGCCAATAAGTTTCAAACAATTCTTAAAATCACAATCCCTCTTCTTATGGCAAATTTAATAGCTGGAGCTCTCATGTCTTTTTCTTACTCCATGCTCGATGTGTCTGACTCTCTTATACTTGCTATGAAAGATCAATTTTACCCAATAACAAAAGCAATATATGTTTTTTACTTAGAACAAGGGAATGGTGAATTTATTGCGAGCGCTCTTGGTATGGTTGCTATGTTGATTTTAACTCTTTCTATTCTCTGTGTTACAAGGGTTCTTGGGAACAAGATGGGAGAACTCTTCAAGGCTTAGCAAAAAAAATCACTTCCAAACCTATCTCCTCTTCAATACATATTTTCCTGGATTCTTCACAAGAAAACTTTTTGTTAACCTAGAAGTGTGCAAATTTAATGACAAAATATGTGAGGAGATGTTTTATGCGAAGAATACTTTCTGTTCTAACATCTTTACTCCTATGGAGTACTTCAGCGCTTTCTTATCACCCTGCAAATGAAATTCTTAGCTCTAGCTCCACATCTCTTCCTATTGATCAAATTTTTTCTGTGGAAAGAGGCTTCGACACCACAGACATGATTGAAGTAGCTGTTCAAGGCTATATGCCAAACTCCTGCTATAGACTCCATAAAGGTTCTGCCTATGTAGATCGTGTTCACAAAAGAATCCTAATCAACGTTGAAGGTTATGTAACAAGAAATGAAGTCTGTCTTCCTATGATAACGCCTTACTTAGAAGTGATTCACCTAGGGCCTCTTGAAGCTGGTCAGTATCAAATCTACTCTGTCTTAAACCCAGAGACTCATGCTATGATCCAAATCGAAAAAAGCCCAAACAATGATCAAGACAACTACCTTTACGCACCAGTAGACACAGTTGAACTAACAGAAACTCCCATATCAAATATTCTAGAAACAAGTGAAACTAAACAAACTTTAAGCTTAAAAGGAACTTATCCACATATGCTCACAGGTTGTATGCGTATTGTAGACATTAAATCTTATAGAACTTCTAATAATACCAATTATGTAAAATAATTGAGGTTTATTTTAAGTTAGAATTTGCCCAGCTCCTTGAGCAAAGTTCTTGAATATTTCCGTCTTCATCACAGAATGTGTTCCAAGCGTAACAACAAGCATCCACGATATCTTCATAAGTTTTAA
>CANFEH010000043.1 GCA_947445855.1 Zetaproteobacteria bacterium | reverse complement strand
TTTATCTTGGGATCTCGCTCAACTCTAAGCATCCCAAAAAATCGTGTGAACAGATGACGGCAATAAAATTTTTCTTCGAGTGCAACATTCTGGGATAGTCGCATTTTTTGTCCTAAAAAACCTCAATTATTTTACATAATTGGTATTATCAGTGGAAATCTTTTTAAAGTTTGGGATCTTTGTAAAATAAAATCGGAGAAATTCGGGCCTCTTTGTCCTATAGAAGATGATACTTCTCATGGAGGAGGTGGTGGTGCTGCTCGTGATTAAGCTTTTAACTAAAAAACAAGACTCTAACAAACTCTTTACGCCCTCTCTTTTTTAGTGTAAAAATCCCCCACAATCATTTTAAAAAAGTTAACCTTTTCTAGGAAAATCTTATGAAAAAGATCCTAATCTCTATTTTTTTCGCATTTTATCTGGCAAAAAATATTTATGGAGCAAGTCCTCAACAATTAACATCAGAGGCGTTTCTTGAGCTTATTACTGCAGATGGGACCATAGAAATAGAACAAGAAATTATCCATAACATCCCTATAGGGATTGACTCTGGATATTTTACAAAAGGCCTAAGCCCTTGCTTTTGTTTTGTCTTTTTTGATAAAGAAACTGGCAAAACTCTTTTTATGACTCATTTTGGCCCAAGAGGAAGTGAAGCTTCTACTAAGAAAGCAAAAAACTATATTGAAAGTTATCTTGATTCTGTTCTTGCGAAGTTAGAAGCAAACTGTTTTGCTTCTGATTCAGAAGAAGAAGAGGATGATGAGCAACATCCTCTCTATGAATCTATTTCAATTTGGGTCATTGGTGGAAAAGAAGCAGACTCTGGAAATAGTATAGCGGCTCTCCGTGAAATAGCTGAAGAACAATATTTTCCTGTTGATGGCTTATTTTTAAATATAGCAGCCCCAAATCAAGTACTTGATGTTTATAGCAAAGATCAAGAGAACACCTTCTTTCATCTTGCAGAGCTAGCTGAGGAGCAGAACGAATAATTTTTGTAGAAAAGATTGGTTTTTTAGGAGATTGGTGGAGGCGGCGGGAATTGAACCCGCGTCCAAACATGTGATACCTAAAGCGCTACATGCTTAGTCTAGTGTTTTAATCCTCTTGCTTCTTGCGCCCACAGACAGGCTCAAAAAACCGCAGCTCGATTAAATTTAGCTTAGAAGATATCCGAACAGAATCTCTTCTAAGCGAGTCAGCTAAATGACGGGTTTTTAGAACCGCTAACACTTTCTAAAAAACCGGCTACCTATTTAATTAGGCAGCGAGTGCTAATTGGTTTTCGCCAATTAAACGGTGAAACGCATTTTGACTGGGCCACGTTTCCATCCCAGACATGCTCTTTTTGGCACCTGCCACGCTTGTCGAAGCCAAGTCGCCCCCATAACGGGCTATTCTAGATGACTTGAGAAAGAGAGTCTACGCCTTTTTCACAAAATCAAGCATAATAGAGAGAAACCTCTCCCGAGAAAGGCTTTCTTTTATGAATAAACAAGAGTCTCTGAAAGATAACGCACTGTTTTTAAATCGCTTTTATCTTTTTTATAATTTCAAACAAAGTCTTCTCATTTTCTTTTGCTTCTTCTTCTCAGTGATAGGATCAAGTGAGGTTGCCCTCTATTTTTTCCCAGAAAATTTAAACATAATCCTTCTTAGTGCTTTTATTCTTTTTTTCCCTATTCTTTATTACCAAGTTTCAAAAACAAATTTTAGAAAAAAAATTCACGAAAAAAATTTAGCTCTCTTCTTAGAAGTGACACATGGGGATCAAAATAAAAACTACCTTGATAATTTTCATTCTAAACACCCTCTCAACTCAGAAGAAAAAATCAGTCTACAAAAAGAACTAAAAAATTTACAGAAAAACTGTAATGAAGATCTAAAGAGAAATAAAAAGCAAACTTTTTTAAGCTTTTCTTTCTTTTTTTCTGTCACTAGTTATCTTTTTTTTCAAAATAATTTTTTCTTTACAAAGGACATCCTTGAAGACTCTCTTTCTTTTGAGCTCAGTGTCTTGAAAGGACTAAAAAACTCTAACCAACCAGAAAAATATCAATTGCACACTGGAAAAACTGCTCTCATTCAACTAAAGGAAGATAATCTTGTTGAACTAACTCTATCTTCTTCTGAAGAAGAAAATAAAATCATCTTGCTTGATGAAAATAAACATTTTTTTCAAACCATATTGCTACAAAAAAAAGATCTCGCAGAAACCAAATACAGAGCCTCTTTTTCTTTAACAAAAAATCTTCATCTCACTTTGGAGTCTTTACCAGCTAAAACCCTTCCCCTTGCCTCTTTTTTTGTGGATGCTAGTGAGCTTCCAGAAGTTTTTATCTCTCCAGAAGGACCCGTCAAAGATCCTTGGCCAAGTAACGAGCCTATTAGTCTCAGGATCGAAGTAAAAGCAAAAAAAGAACTCTCACTCATCAAACTTCATATTAAAAGTGACTCTGATTTTCACTCTAGGGAAATAGCTGAGCTCTCTGCAAGAAGTGTAAAAAGCACCTCTCTCACAGAAACAATCTACTTAGATCAATTTTTAAGTGATGATTTTGGAAAAATAACTCTCCAAGCAGAAGCTGAAGATTTGACTCACCCAGTAAGTCAAAAGGGGTTTTCAAACCAAATCACACTTAATTTAATTAGTGTTTACGGTGAGTATCAAAAAGCTCTTTCTCTCCTAAAAGAGATGAGAGAAAATATAGCTAATTCAGAGACGAAAGGGAAAATGGCACTCGACAAAAAATCTCTAGATAAATTGAATGAACTAAGTGTTCTTTCAGAGAAGACACCTTACTTTGACCACCAAGACAGAAGAACTCTCAGTGAAATAAAAAATCTACTTAAAAAGTACTCTGAAAACTTAGAAGAAAAACCTTTAAAAGAAGCTTCTAGCCTCATCACAGAGTTTTTAAGTGAACATGAAACTCTTGACGATAGAGAAAGAGATCGTGATTTTTTTGTAGCTATGCGTTCTCTTTCTCACTTAGTGGAAGAGGGAGGAGTTCAGAAAAAAAATGAAATCTTAGAAAGTAACGAACAAACCTTAAAATTCTTAAAAGATCGCTTCAAACGTTGGCAAGAAAGAGTAAGTGAGCTTCAAGATAAAACAGAAATACCAAGCTGGGAGTCAATTGAACAAAAAAAACCATTTCAACAATCTCTTGAGAAAATTTCTTCTTGGCTCAAAGACACTTCTTCTTTCGACTCAAAAAGAATACGAAACGAGCTTTCTACAACTGTAACCTCTTATGAAAACTGGATCCAAGAGTTAGAAACTGCAGAAGATAAAGCTGAAGAAGAACAAGCTGAACTTGCTGAACAACAACTTGTCTCTATTAGAAAACAACTAGCAGAACTCAAAAAAAGACAAGATGAAATTTCAATCAAACTTGATCAATCAGAAAACAACTCACAAGAAACACTAAAAACCGAGTGGCCTATTACTCGTCTTAAACAAAACACAAACCTATCAGCCATGGATGAACTTATTCAACAATTAAGTTCCTTAAATTTCTCAGCAGGGAAAAGACTTGATTCTGCAAAAGAAGCTATGGCTGAAGCTTTGAGCTCAGGAGAAAAGCAAAACTTTCGCAAAGCAGAAACATCCTCTGACAGCGCAGGGAGATACTTACGAGAAGCTATGAATAAAAGTGAAGAAAGACAAACAAAAAATCGCGAAAGAAAAAGAAAGCAAACAGGAAGTCAAGAATACCATGGACAGGCTATCCATAGGGGTGATATAGAAATTCGACATGACTACGAAATAGATAAGCAGTATAGAGAAGAAATTCTAAAAGAATTTGAGTCAAATTCCGCAGAAAATTACCATGATATACAAGAACGATATCTCAAAAAAATTATTAGGTAACGCTTGAGATGATGTATTTTCTTTCTAAGGAAAAATTACTCCAAAGAATATCACACTACGCCCAGGTGATCGTAGAAAATCGTCAGATTTCTTTGCGTCTTGAAAAGCTTCTTCCCACACGCTTTAAAAAAATAAAAGCAAAACATGCTCAAACCATAAAAAGCTCAAAAGCCACAAGACTAGCTCTGTGTGACAACGAATATGGAAAATTTCTTCTAGAATATCTTGAAATTAAAGAGGAAGCTCATAGAGCTCGTATTCAGTGGGAAACACACCGGATGTATTTCTACGCTAGAAAAACTTCACGCAAAAACTCTTAGAATAACTCAGCGCTAAAACCAATAGACACACCGTGAGAACTAGCTGCTGATGAGCTACTTCCATTGTTGTAAGTTCTTGCATTGAATGTGTAAGCAACAAGAGCGCTCACTGTTTCAGAGATAGCAAATGCATTTCCAAGGTTCATAACAAAACCATTATTTGTGTGAGCTTTAGCACCATTTGCTTGATTAACCCAAGAGAAAGCATAACCTAAACGAGCGTAAGGCTCAAGAGCTGCCACTCCTGTTATGTCAGAGCCTAACCAAAGTTTCATTGTAGGAGCTACTTCAGACTGTGCTCCCGTTGCTCTGTTGTGGAAAGATCCCATAAGGCCAAGAGCAAGTGGCCACTCTTGAATCATTTGATAATCAGTAAAAAGAGAAACACCTTGAGATGTGTAAGCAGTACCGTTTTGCTTTCCAGAAAAAACACTATCACCTGTGACACTAAAATTTAGAGCGCAAAAACCTTCTGCACTCAGTAACATAGCTAAAAAAGAACAAGAAAGAACTTTAATGATGTTTTTCATAATTTTTCCTTTTTAAAATAGAAAAACTCTCAACCAAGCAAACTCTTATAAATTTTCAAACGAAAGTATCACTTTTATGGTAAGAGAGGTTTTATAACATTGCAAGAAAAAATCAGAAAAAAATTCTAAACAGAAACGTCATAGTCCCGAAGAGCATTGTTTAGAGAGGTTTTAAGATCTGTAGAGCTTTTTCTTTCTCCAATAATATAGACACAATTCAGATAAATTTTGCCACCTTGTACTTCTTTTTCTCTCACTCCTGGAAGCACAACAGATCTTTCTGGGATATAGCCTTTGAGGGTTTCAAACTTTCCATCTCTTACATCTATAATCGGCGTAGATGCTGTTAATGTACAATTTGCAGCAAGAACAGCTTCTTTATCTACATGTACTCCCTCTACAATAATGCACCGAGAGCCGACAAAAACTCCATCTTCCACAATCACTGGTTTAGCACCCACTGGCTCCAGAACACCTCCAATACCAACACCACCTGAAAGATGAACATCTCTTCCGATTTGAGCACAAGAGCCAACTGTCGCCCAAGTGTCAACCATCGTACGGCTTCCCACATAGGCCCCAATGTTCACATATGAAGGCATTAAAATCACATCTTTTTCCATAAAACTTCCATAACGAGCCGTTGCAGGAGGAACAGCTCTTACTCCTGCTTCCTCAAAATTTTTTTTCACAGGAATTTTATCGTGATAAGTGAATAGACCGCTTTCCATAGGAACTGTTTTTTGCAAACGAAAGTAATAAAGAATAGCTTGTCTTACCCAATCATGATGAACCCATTTGTCATCCACTTTTGAAGAGACACGAAGCTGTCCTTTATCAAGATGTTCAATCACCTCTCTCACAGCAGATTGAGCCTGTGGCTCACTTAAAAGAGCCGGCTCTTTTATGATACTAAGAATAAGAACTTTGAGATCATCAATTTTCATAGGTCACCTATTAAATTACATGTTTTCTAAGAATGTTAAAAGCCTCACCCATGTCTTCCAAAGAAAGAGTTAAAGAAAGTCTAAAAAAATGTTCTTCCTTAGACCCAAGCCAACGACCAGGAGTCGTAATAACACCATCTCGAGCGAGATTAAGGCAAAAATCTATATCATTTCGAGAGACACTCTCTGGGATTTTTAGCCAAAGGTAAAAAGGAACTTCTGGCTTCTCTACTAAGAGCTTCATTTGACTTAATTTTTCAAAAGCAAAGTCTAAACGTTCACTAAAAATCTCACGTCTTAAAGCTACATGCTTGTCATCTAACCACGCTTTTGCTGCTGCTTTTTGAATACAAACAGGAGTTGATAAACCAAAGTTTGCTCTCGCTTTTAAGTGTGGTTCAAGAATTCTTCTATCACCAGCCATAAACCCTGTTCTTAGGCCTGTAAAACCTGAACGCTTTGATAAACTAAAAAAAGAAATGACCCGGTCTGAGCTTACAACAAGTGGTGAGAGAGGAATTCTAGAAGCACTAACTTCCTCTTGATCTAACAAAATATGATAAAGATCCACATAGCTTTCATCAGACAAAAGAACAACATCTTCTGTGTGACACCACTCCACAAGCTTTTCCCAGTAGCTGATATTTACTGTGGTACCAGTCGGGTTATGAGGATAATTAACCCAGATAGCTGCTAAATCTTTAACGACTTTTTCTGGAAAATTCCAAGGTTCCATCAAATAGTGATTTTCTTCTGTCAATGGCACAGGGTAGGGGACACCTTGAGCAAATAAAACAGAAGATTTATAAACAGGGTACCCCGGCGCTGGGTAAGCGAGCGTTTGTTTTCCATTGCGACCAATCAAAGATAAAGCGATATGAAAAATAGCTTCTTTACTTCCTTTTGTCGCAACTAAAAGTCTCGAGGGATCTTCCTTCAAACAAAACCTACGCAATAAATAATCTGCACAAGCCTCTTTTAATTCTTTTGTTCCTCCAATAGAAGGGTAACCTTGCGACTCACTAGCAGACTGTTTAAGAGCTTCTAGAGCAGGCTCCCACAAAGGAAGACTAGGATCTCCCACGCCGAAATCATAAATTTTTTGATTTTTATTAATTAACTTTTGTTTGATTTTGAAAAGCTCTTCCATCGGATACTCTTCAAGAGAACTCGTGATAGGATTGACAACATCTCGCATAAAAAAGCTCCATAACTTTTGCCGTTAGAATGCTTTTTTATGTTAAGATTGCCAACCATTCAAGCTTTTCTGTGTGAGGGAACATATCAAAGCACTCGAGTTGTCTTAAAGTAAACCCGCCTTCTGTGAGTAACTTCAAATCTCTTGCCAAAGTAGTAGCCTCACAAGAGACGTATACGAGCTCAAGACTAGGGCTCTTCTTTTTAGTTTCAAGAAGTTTTTCTATAACTGCCACATCTAGACCTGTTCGTGCTGGATTGACTATGACCACTTCTGGCTTACTGAAAAGACCACTTGATACTGTTTGAGAATCTATAAATTTTTCTACTGGTTCTTCTTTAAAACAAGATACCACAGAAGGAAAATTTCTTTTTGCATTCTCTTCTGCGTCTTTCAAAGCGTGAGGATTTTCTTCAACACCAACCACTTGATAACCTTGACGCATAAGAACAAGAGAAAAAATTCCAATTCCGCAATAGAGATCCCAAGCAACAGCTCCCGGTCGACTTGTCTTTCCAACAAGTTGTTCTACTCGTCCATAAATCTTTTCTGCTGTCCAAGGATTCACTTGAAAAAAAGAAAGAGGGCTTACTCTTAAATCAAAATAACAAAGATTTTCTTTTATTGTGTCTTGTCCAATTAATTTTTTAGAAAATAAACCTGTAATCCGATTAGTTTGCTCTGCATTCACATTTAAAAAAGCACAAGCAATTGGATGCGCCTCTTTCAAACGTTTTGCCACTTCTCGCAACTGAGAATAGCTGCTACGGTTTGTAACCACAAAAGTAATAGCTAAGTCTTTTGTGCTTCGAGAAATACGAACAAGAATATAACGCAAAACACCTTCATGTTTTTCTTCGTCATAAACACTCAAACCACTCTCTACAAGAAGAGTCTTCAAAGACAAAACTAGTTTATTGATTTCTGGGTGTTGAATGTAACAGTCTTCTAAAGAAACAATCTGATGAGTTCCGGGAGAGAATAAACCGATTTCAAGAGAACCTGTAATGGAAGATTTCCTTACAGCAAGCTTCACAGAAGTTCTGTAACCTTTAACCTCAGGTGAAAGCTCTAAAGGAATAGACCTTACGTTCTCAAGAGAAATAATCTCTCCTATTTTTTCTACTGCTCGCTTATACTTTTTAGCAGCTAAAACAGGATAACTCTCATTCACATAGGAACAAGATCCACATTTTCTTTGAATAGGACAGTTTAGTTTTTGTTGGAACTTTACACGAGCAGACCGAAGGTTTGAAAAATCTCGACCTTTTTTTTGTCCTCGTTTTTCACCTTTAGGTAATATTTTTTTTGGACCACTGCGTGTCATACTACGACCCTTGAGGTTAAAAGCTGTTCTAAAGCTTTATCTATTTAAATTTTCAAAGAATTCAAAATGGTACTGATAGTAAAAGATTTAGTACATCCAGTCCACTAGTTTTTTCTGTTTAAGCCCCAAGCTATCATGAGGAAGCTTTCTAAAAACCTTTATTTTCAAGAGGTTAAAGCGACTAGCCCAGAGCTCCCACTCTTCTTTCAAAGTCTTTACTGTGTAAGGAGAGTCTGCTGATTTCGAACCTTTTGAAAAAGTGTAATAATTTAAGAGGAATACAGCGGTATGTTTAATCCAACTATATTGAAAGTCTTCTTCACTCAAGGCCTCACCATAGTCTGCAAACAAAATAACATCCCCATAACGTAGTGATGTTTTCTCAGGATCAATTTCAAAAAAATGTTTTCTCAACACAAGAAGCAGCTCGTCATTATTGATCATGAGCCCATGGTATTCAGGCTCATTCTTGACATTATAAAGATAAGACCGAGAAAAATTTTCATCCTGAAAAGCTAAAGTTGCTTCAAAACAATTGGGGCCTAAATAAGAAGTGTAATTTCCAACTCGAGAACGAACAGAAGAAGGCAAGAGATCTTCATCTATCACTAAAAAATCATTGTTCTGAATTTTTACTCTCAAAACAGCGAGTTCCTCCTGAGAGAAGAAATATTTAAGCTCGCTAAAAAACTGTTCTACTAACTGAGGATTCTGTCTCAATTGTTCAGTTTTTAATTTTAGATAGTTGTGCTCCTCTGATAACTTTTTTTGCAACTTAGAAAAATCCAAAAAATCCTTCGAATTTTCTGTGAACTCAAAAACATACCTGTTTTTTTTGTCCTCCTCAGTCACTTTTGTAACTGAGCCAGCTAAAGAAAGTTCCTGGTCTTTACGAGCTAGAAACTTCAACCTTTGATAACAATTATCTGTTAACTCCTTACAATAAAAGCGCAGAGGGTCAACCTTTTCTTTTTTTGAAAGAAGCCTATGGACTAATTGTTTTTTTTCTGGTTTTACCAAAACTTTTGTGGCTTCTAACTCAAAAAAATGAACTGTTTTTAGACTTTTTAAAGAAAAGATGGCAAAACAAGACTTACCAGCAAAAGAGCAGAAGAAGAAGAAGAAGATTGCAAAAAAAAATTTTTTACTAAGAATCATCTATTATTTCCCCTAGTAAAAGATCTATAGACTTAGAAGTTTCATCGGAAAAAAGGAAGAAATCCTTACAGTTCAGTTTTTTCTTGTATAATAAGTTTAGAACTTCTACCAATACACAGAGAATCCAGTGAGGTCATCCCCCCATGAAATCAATTCTCGTGATCGATCAAAATAAGATTAGTATTTTAATGACTGTCGAAGCGTGCAAGGATGTGATCCCTAAGGCTCAAGTTCAGGTAGCGTACACAGGAGAAAGTGCTTTAAAAAAGCTTGAAACGCAAACTTTTGATCTCATTATAGTAGACTTTGATCTCCCCGATTGTGATGGAGTTTCTTTTATTAAAGAGCTTAAAAAAATATATCCCATCCCCATGTTTCTCACAGCTTTTGTAGACTCTATTGTTTTAGACGCTATCAAAAAAGAACTTTTTTGGTTTGAAGATGCCTCAAGACTTATCAGCAAACCTGTTGCTTTTAAAAATTTGAAAACGATTATCAGTGATCTAATTTTTGAAGAAAAAAAACTTATAAAGACTTTTACACCAAGTTTTTTTGCTACTATTTCAAATGATTCGAAAAACAAACAAAAAAAAGATGTGGATACAAAGATTTTAAAATTAACACAAGAAGGGGCTTCCTTAAAAAGTTCTCGGTCTATACCTTTCATTAAAAATGAGAAGGTAACCGTATCCCTTTATGAAGAAAATGGTAAGACTAAGAAACAGCTTAATAATAAAAATTATCTTATCAGAGCAAGTGTTTTCATTGTCAATAGCCAGAAAAAAGAGTTTGAAATAATTTTTGAAACTCTCTCGTCTCAAGTGCTAAAAAAACTAGAAAACCTTTTGCAAAAAGAAGAAAACAAAAAAAACTAACATTACAGTTGTTTTTTTGCTTCACACCAAAGGCGTTCTAGTTCCTCTTTTGACTTACCTTTAAGGCTAGTCACTTTTGCAAGTTCATGCATTTTATCCATACGTTTGCAAAACTTTATGTTGCCTAAAAAAGCTGTCACCTCTGGGTCAAAGTCAAGGTGACGACAAAGCTGCGCGAGTGCGAAATAGACATCTCCTATCTCTTCTTTTGTATGTGAAAAATCAGAAGACTTGCTGTCTAAAAGCAAGCTTTCTTCAACTTCTTTTATTTCTGATTTGATTTGCTCAAAAACCTCCTGTGGAGACTCCCAGTCAAAATTAATTAGACGTGCTTTTTTCCCAATTTTTTTTGCTTGCAAGGTTGCTGGATAATGATGGCTCACTTCTGATTGCCAGGATTTAGGTTTGTCTTCAGCTCTTTCTTTTTTCTTGATTTCTTCCCATTCTGCTACAATTGTATCTAAATCAATCTTAGATGAACCTTCTTCAAAAACATGCGGGTGTCTTCGAATAATTTTTTCAGAAAGATTTTTCATCACATCTGTGAGAGTAAATCTTCCATTATTTTCAGCAATCTTAGAGTGCAAAAGAACCTGAAGAAGAACATCACCTAGTTCATCTAAAGTTTTTTCACTTTCTTTGTTTTCTATAGTTTCAACGGTTTCATAGGCTTCTTCAATTAAATAGTGTGCTAAAGCTTCATGACTCATTCTTTCAACAAGCCAAGGACACCCCTCATCTTTATCAGTTACTTTTCTCACTGTTTCAAGAAGAGAGGTTAAATATTTTTCTGGGGATTCTTTTTGAGAGATGTTCATACTTTTTATTTCACTTGTAAAATACTTTCAAAATAACACTCTCTTGGTTTTTCACCTAAGAGACAGAGCACAGTGTTTGCAATATGAGCTAAAGTTGGGTCTTTTGCAAGATTTTTGAACTTTTTTGTGTCAAAATTCGGATCAAAAACACTAAAAGGAACTGGACTTTTTGTGTGAGAAGTTTTTGGTTTCAAGGCTTTAGGTGAAAAGTTTTCTCCTGCTTTTAAATCAAACATCTCTTCGCAATTACCGTGATCTGCTGTGACAATAAGCGAGTACCCTGAGGCTGTAGCTGCTTTTATGAGCTTACCAATCATGAGATCAACGGTTGCAACAGCACTGACTGAAGCAGCTAAATCCCCTGTGTGCCCAACCATGTCTCCATTTGGAAAATTAATACGACCAAAGTCAAAACTCATAGCCTTCATAGCTTTTATAGTTTCTTCACAAATTTCATAAGCCTTCATCCAAGGCTTCTCGTCAAAAGACAACAGATCAGAAGGAATTTCTTTATAAACCTCTAACGACTGGTCGAAATAACCAGAACGATTACCATTCCAAAAATAGGTGACATGCCCATATTTCTGCGTTTCACTACAAGCAAATTGCTTGAGTCCCAAATGACATAAATACTCACCTAAAGTGTTATCAATAAGAGGGGGGGTGACAAGAAATTTTTTTGGTATTTTTAAATCTCCGTCATACTGAGTCATACCAAAAAACTGCACTCGTGGGTTAGGCTCTCTTTTAAATTCAGAAAAATTCTCTTCTTCAAAAGCTCTTGAGATCGCGATACTCCTATCACCTCTAAAGTTAAAAAGAATTAAAGAGTCCTCGTCTCTTATAGGTTCTGGGCGATTTGTTTTTTGATCTCTTATCACATAGGGAGGGATATCTTGATCCACAATCTGAGGGTTTTCTTTGCGGTAAAAATCAAGGCCTTCTAGAGGCGAATTAAAGACAGGGCCTTTTGCACCCACATGAGTTTCCCAACCAAGTCGCACCATCTCCCAGTTTGCATTATAGCGGTCCATTGTGACTTTCATACGGCCTCCAGCTGAGGCTACTTGTGCGTCACAAGTTTCACGAACTTCTAGAAAAATTTTTTCTACTCTTTCTAAATAAATTTCTGCTGACTGAGCTGAAACATCACGACCATCAAGCAAAGCATGCACACGAATTCGTTTCACACCGCTCTTAGCTGCTTCTTTTATAAGTCTATGCAAATGATCTTCATGACTATGTACATTGCCATCAGAAAGCAAACCGAGTAAGTGAAGAGTCTTCTGAGATGACTTTAACTCCCCCATAAGTTCAGTCCAAATTTTCTCAGAAAAAAGAGCTCCTTGAAGAACTGCCTCTTTTACAAGAGAAGCCCCTTGTGCAAAAACTCTTCCTGCACCCATAGCGTTGTGACCCACTTCGCTGTTACCCATGTCATCTTCAGAAGGAAGACCAACAGCAGTCCCGTGAGCTTTCAACTCTGTATAGAAACAGTTCTCTTTGAGAAAATTCAAATTTGGCGTATAGGCCATCTTAACAGCATTCCCAAAGGAATCTGCTCGAGAACCAACACCATCCATTACAACCAAAAGAAGCTTCTTTTGAGAGGCCATAAAAAACTCCACGAAAAATTTAATTTGTGTTTTTTAGAAAGCCCCTCAAAAAATGTTATTGCTTGAGAAGTTTTCTAACGACCGAAGGGAACCCGAAGCCACACCCTCTCATGTCCGTAAAAAAGAACGATTTTTGTCAAAACTTCTGTTGCGCTAATACTAGCAGCCATTTCGAGGCTTCCGGTAAAAAAATAGCACAAAACAAGTGTATCCAAAGAACCAGTGATACGCCAGCTCACACTTTTTAAAAGACTGCGTTTATGACTGTCTGTTGTTTTCATATCACACCTGTAAAATTCCTTGTTTTTCTAAATAACTCACCACTTTTTCTATTAACGCTTCTAAACCTTCTTCTTCTGTATCTAAAACTAACTCTGCCTCTTCCTCTAAAAAATCAAAAGACGATTCAAGCCCAGTAAAATTTCTGATTTGTCCACAGTCTGCTTTTTTATAAAAATTTTTCGGGTCTCTTTTCTGGCAAGTTTCAAAAGAAGCTTTCACATAACATCCCACAAAATCTTCCCCTAAAATAGAGCGAGCCAAATCTCTCATCTTCTTGCTTGGAGTTATAAAAGAAGCCGCGCAAATCACTCCAAAATCTGCAAATAACTTTGCCACATGAGCTGAGCGTCTGATGTTCTCAGCTCGGTCCTCATCAGAAAAATTTAAACCAGAGCAGAGCCCTCCTCGCATCTTATCCCCATCAAGAGATTTGCAAAAAATTTGATTCCTTGAGGCAAGACGATTTATCACAGCATTAGCTAGTGTTGACTTCCCAGATCCAGACAAACCATAAAACCAAAGAACAATACCTTTGTGTCCTCGTTTTGATTCGAGCATATTGCGAGTAAGATCAAAGGTGTGCTCTTTTAAAAACTCTGTCATAAAACAAACCCTGCTCCAACTGTTTCGTTTGTTTTACTGTCAATAAAAATCAGTGCTCCTGTATTTTTATTTGTTTTATATTTATCTACAAAAAGTGGCTCAGCACACTGCACTTTTAAACGAACAATATCATTCATTTCTACACTTCGCACTTCTTCTTCTTTCTTGAGAGTCTCTATGTTGAGCTTATAAAGAACCTCTTCTACATAAGCTTGAGTTTCTTTTGTGGTGTGCTTCAATATAAAACGTGTTTCCTGATTGAAAGCTTTTTGGTTCAACCAACAAACCATCAAGTCAAGCTCTTTGGCTATTTGAGGAGGGTTATTTTGCTTCACAATCATGTCACCTCGTGACAGCTCAAAATCTCCTTCAAGAGTCATAACAACAGACATGGGAGTAAAAGCTTCTTCTACTGTGTTTTGATATTGAAAAATTTCTGATATGTGAGTTTTAAACTGAGAAGGCAAAAGAAGAACTTCGTCTCCTTTTTTAAAAACACCACTTTCTACAGACCCAGCATAACCTCTAAAAGGTTCTTTGCTCGCACCGTTAGCACGAATCACACGTTGAACAGGAAAACGACAATCTTTGTGATTATCATCCGTCACAAGAAAAAGATTTTCTAAATGCTGAAGAAGAGAAGTCCCTTTGTACCAAGATATTCTTTCAGACTTTTCCACCACATTATCCCCATTTAATGCACTCATAGGGATAAAAGTCACATCAGGTATACTGAGTTGAGACATAAAAGTTGTAAAATTATTTTTTATGTCTTCAAAAACTTTTTCTTTATCAGAAACAAGATCAATCTTATTAACACAAACAACTAAATGTTTCACCCCCATGAGAGAGGTAATAAAGGCATGTCTTTTTGTTTGAGTCCTAATTCCTCTAGTCGCATCAATTAGAATCACAGCAGCATTGCAATGAGACACACCTGTAACCATGTTTCTTGTGTACTCAATGTGACCAGGACAGTCGACAACAATAAATTTTCTCTTTTCTGTGGAAAAAAATCGGTAGGCCACATCAATTGTGATCCCTTGCTCTCTCTCATCTTTCAATCCATCTGTTAAATGAGCTAAGTTGAGTTCACTTGAATTTTTTTCTGTTCTTAAAGACTCAATCTGATCTTGCACTAGAGAATGTGTGTCGTAGAACAACCTTCCAATTAAAGTACTTTTCCCGTCATCCACAGAACCAATCACAGCAAAACGCAGTTGGTCTGCTTGTAACTGTCTTGTCTCCATTAGAAATACCCCTGTCTTTTTCTATCTTCCAAAGCAGAGTCACTTCTTTTATCATCCATGCGGAAACCTCTTTCCGAGTGACTACTGTGCTTAAGTTCATTAATAACTTTTTCAATATTATCAGCACTTGACTCAACAGCACTTGTACATGTGATGTCTCCAATAGTTCTAAAACGGACTTCTCTTTTTTCCACAAACTCATCGTCTAATCGCTTAACACACTCGTGAGCTGCGTAAAGAGAGCCGTCTCTTTGGAAAACATCTCTTTTGTGAGCATAATAAAGAGAGGGTACTTCTATTTTTTCTTTTGCTATGTAATTCCAAATATCAAGCTCTGTCCAATTGCTTAAAGGAAATACTCTGAAGTTTTCACCAAATTTTTTATTTCCATTCAGAAGTTTCCAAAGCTCAGGCCTTTGATTTTTTGGTTTCCATTGCCCAAAAGCATCTCTATGAGAAAAAACCCGTTCTTTTGCGCGAGCTTTTTCTTCGTCTCTTCTGCCACCACCAAAGCAGCAATCAAAAGCATTTTCTCTAATTGCCGTCATAAGTGTTATGCTCTGCAAAGAATTTCTACTTGCGTTCACACCACTTTCTTCAATGACATCCCCTCTTTTTATTGACTCCTCCACAGAGGCTACAATGAGATTGACTTGAAGTTCCCCGACCAAATAATCACGAAAAGCTATCGTTTCATCAAAATTATGACCTGTGTCTATGTGAAGAAAAGAAAAGGGAATCTTTGCTGGCCAAAATGCTCGATAAGCTAAATGACTCATCACAATAGAGTCTTTCCCACCAGAAAAAAGAAGACAAGACTTAGAAAAAACAGAAGCTGCCTCACGAAGAATATGAATCGATTCTGACTCAAGAGCTGTTAAATAGTCAAGCGTGTACGGTGAGTTTAACATAACAAACCCCTAGTGCTAAGCTGTGATCCTAAGTCTATTTTTATAGGTTAAATGATGAACAGGACAATCATCTAGTAAAAAGCAAAAAAAACCTAGTTATTTTTTCCAAGAAAATCTCTAAGCAAAAGACCTTCCTGATCTTTTTTAGAAATTTTTTTTTCTAGGCTAGGCCACTCGATCCCAAAGTCTTCGTCATCCCAACGAAGAATGATTTCTGCACTAGGTTCGTAGTATTTTGTAGTTTTGTAGAAGAGAAGAACCTCATCAGTTAAGGCACAAAACCCGTGAGCAAAGCCTTTCGGAATATAAAGAGTATCACCTTGACTGGCTTTTAGTAAAAACACCCAATGTTTTTTAAACGTAGAACTTTCTTTTCTTAAATCTATCGCGACGTCAAAAATATCACCCTGAAGACATGTAATAAGCTTTCCTTGCTCATGGGGCGACTGTTGTAAATGAAGTCCACGAAGGACTCCCTTTTTAGAATAAGAAAAATTATCTTGAACAAATTTTTTTGACAAAAAAAACAAAGGTGAATCTTCTCTATAAAGCTCTGAAAAAGAGCCTCTTTCATCATTAAAGATTTTTCTAGAAAAAAGAACTAGGCCTGAATCATATTGAATTTTGGAGAGTGACATGAATTACTCACTGATGTTACGCACTTTGTTTTTTTAGTATAGTTATTTCATGAAAAAACAAGATTTAGAACTTTATACAGATTATTTACTAACTGATGTTACGCACTTTGTAATTTCTGCAAACAAAAATAGGCTTCTTGAGTCGCTTTAAGTAGCAACTTATTTCTCAAAGCAAAATGGTTCATATTATGTTTTAACTTAAGACACTCAAGTTTAAAAAC
>CANFEH010000042.1 GCA_947445855.1 Zetaproteobacteria bacterium | reverse complement strand
CAATAAAGTCTAAGAAGCGTTCTTTTTCTTTTGCGTGAAGAGTTTTTGAATCACTCACAGCTTTTTTTAAGAAAAAAGAAATATTATAATCATCTAGTTTGCAGTAATCTTCATGGTTATGAGGAAAAGAAATTTTTCCTACTTTTTCTGATAGGAACTGCAACATACTATCTCCTGCTGTTGAGGTTTTGTGGAGATACACCTGAAGATACATAGATTGTCTTGCTCTCAAAAAATCTTCGAAAGCAGGGAGTCCAGAAAGTTTAAGAGCTAAATGGAATCTTTTTTCTTTTGGTTTGTAGTAGGCAGCAAGTGAGTCAAGAATGCGGTCTAGATCAAACACTCCATAAACAACTCCACACTCTTTTGAATCCCGAAGAAGATAATCCATACGATCGACATCGACTTCTCCTGATATCAATTCATGAAGAAGGCTCTGGAGATGGAGCTCTTTGATTTCAGAATCTTTACAAGGAGGAATGTCGAGAGAAACAACAGAAGCAATATCTTGTGGATTAATAAGCAGCGAATCTCCTTTGACACCGTCTTCGTAGGTATCTTTTAGGATTTTATCAAGAATTAAAATAGAGTAAGTTTCATGAGAAACTCTTTTTTCTTGATCTTTTTCTTCGAGTTGTTTTCGCAAGTAGTCAGGAATGTTTTTATTGTTTTCTAGAAATTCTTTTTGTGTCGGAAGAAAAATTTCCCCTGTATGAGAAAGAGGTGGGTGCCCAACATCATGAAATAAAGCAGCTAGTCGTAAGACTTGGTAAGCATACTCACTGTTTGCTATTTTTTCTAAAAATGGAAATGTACTGCTAAGGCTAGCTTCTCCTGGTGATAATTTTTCTAAGGGGTAATTAGAGTCAGAAGGTATTTTGCTTGCTTTGTATTTTAGTCTTTCTTGGTTAGAAAGAATTTTTTTCCAAGCTCGCCCTGCTAAATGCATACATCCAAGAGAGTGCTCAAACCTTGTGTGAGTCGCTCCTGGGAAAGCAAAAGATAAAAATGCTGTTTGTTTAACACGCCTTAGTCTTTGGAAATAAGGGTGAGAAATAATTTTATCTTCAAGAGAGTTTAAGTCAATTGAGCCATGAAGATTATCACGAATTCTTCTTTTTACAAGTGATGTCATGTTTTCTCTTTTTTCTTTGTTTAGGAGTAATAGGATCCTCTTAACTCATCTAAATTAGAAATATTTTTACTTTTTAAGATTTCAGAAAATTCTTTCAAAATAGATTCTACAACAAAAGGGCCTTCATAAATAAAAGCTGTATAGATTTGAGCAAGAGTGGCCCCCCTTCGAATTCTTTCATAAAGATCTTTTCCGTTTGAAATTCCGCCAACAGCAATCATGGGCACTAATCCTTCATGGACTTCCCAAGCCCATTCGAGTGCTCGTTCAGATTTTTCTAAAAGAGGGAGACCACTCAAACCTCCCACTTCAGGTTCTTTCACTGGTAAAGTATTTGTAAGTATAAGGCCTGCAAACTTGCTTTCAAAAACACTTCTTACAAGAGATTGAAAAAACATTTTTTCTAAATTAGGACCAAGTTTAATCCAAACCTTAGAGAGTGGCACAGTAGTTTCTGTTTTAATTCTGTCAGCAAGAGATTTTACCACCAGAGGGTGACATAAGAATTTTAGACTCTCTGTGTTTGGAGATGAGAGATTAATAGAGTAATAAGAAATTTTTTGAGTCGTAGTTTTTAAAACAATTAAATAATCGTCTAGAGCTTTCTCAAGAGGAGTTGTTTTATTTACACCTATATTAATCCCCACCGGTTGATTATGTTGTTCTGTTTTAAAAAAATCAATCAGGTGATTATTAATTTTTTCTATCCCTACATTGTTAAATCCCATGCGATTGATAAGGGCTTTTTTATTAGGGTAGCGAAAAATGCGTGGACTTTGGTTCCCTTCTTGTGGAAGGGGAGTAGCTGCTCCAACTTCAATAAAACTAAAAGCAAGACGAGAAAGCCCAGGGAGAAACTGAGCATTTTTATCAAAACCAGCAGCTAAGCCCAGGGGGTGAGAGAGTGTGATTTTGTCACTTAGCTTTGAGGTGAGATCTATCCCATCTAAAAAAATGTTTTTATTGATTTTAAAGGGGACAATATTTTTTTTTAGAGCATAACCTGCTAAATTATGAGCAATTTCTGGTGGAAGTTTTCGCAAAAGCTTTGTTGCGAGGGTTGCTATATTTTTTGTAAAGTGAGTAGGTGTCATGATTTTGTCTAAATTTAAAGTTTAAAAAAAAACACTAAAAAAGCTAATATTCTCTTGACTAAAGGTTTAGATTTTTTCTTTTGGAATTACTAGTCAAATTTTTTTGCGATTTGCCGAAGAGTCCCTTAAGAGTTCCTTTTTTTTCAAGTGCATAAAAGGATATTATACTCCTTTTATTTTATGAGAGAGGTTTTCATGAGGGTACAGTCAAATTTTAAATGCTTTTTTCGTGTAATGTTTACAATTTCATTTGTTACTTTTCTTTCTAGTTGTGCGGGAAGTGGAAAGAAGGAGATGAAAGAACTTCTTTCAAATGATGAGGCAGGAGATAATGCAGAAGATAACCTGCTTAGTGAAGAAAACTTGGCAGAAGATGCTTTTACAGAGAATGAAAGTGATGATGTGATGGCAGCAGATGAGTCTTCAGAAACACAAGTTGAAGATAGTGCCATTCTTGAGAACAATCTTGAAGAAAAAGTAGGCGAGAGTGACGCTCTTTTGTCTTTAGAAAATCCAAGTGATTTAAATAATGTTGAAATCAAAAAACTAGATGAGTTTGCTCCAAGTGAAGAAGTAGTTCCTCTTGACTTAGAAACAAAAGAAGATGTTAATGGACGTGTTGTTCGTTATGTAAAAGTTGATTGCGATGTGTATGATGCTTCAAAGAGTAAGGTTGTTGGTTCTTTTAAAAAAGGTGAGCCTGTGGTGGTTGCTATTGGTTCTGATGGTTGGGGAATGCTCAGTGAAGCACACTTTATTAAATTAGAGAATCTTTCCGCAAAAGGTGTTGGCAGAGTTCGTAGGTAAAAATCTAATAATTTAGCGATTCAAAATGAAATAAACTGATTTTTGAATCGCTTTTTTATTATATCCAAACTCTGTTTTCATGTTCTCAAATGTGAGAGCAACAATTTTTTCTTCTGACTCTGAAAGAGGGCTGTTTTTTTCAGGCTGAAAATATCTCAGGATGAGATCATAGTTACTTTCTATTATTTTTTTTTGTTCTACAAAAAAATGTTTTTTTATTTTTTCAAGTTCTGTCTTAAAAAGAGACTCTATTTTTATATCGATTCCAGGATTTTCAATTTTATAAGCAGCGATTTTGCTGAGAAGATTGCTGCGATACTCTTCTATAGGGCGTTGTATATTTAGTATTTCTTCAATATTTGCCATAAGCTCTCGCGAAGGGACTTCATAGGTGTTTGTAGCTTTGTCATGAAGTTTTTGATTTTTTATATAAGCCACAACATGTTTGATATAACGCTCTAGATAAAGTCTATATTCTTCTTTGTTTGCAATTAACATGGCAGAAGCGATTTCTTCTTCAAAATTTTTTTTATATTTTTCTTTGATTACATCAAGAAAATATTCTTGATTATGATATTGTCCTTGAGGAGCAAATTGCAAGAACTCATAAATATTTTTTTCTTTTGTGAATTCAAGTATTTCGTTGAAAATTTCAATAGCAGTTAATGTTCCATCTTTTGCTTTCTCTGCTGATTTGTGAAGCAGAGCAACAAGATCTCTTGGTGATGGGCCAAAACGTCCTTCATAAATTTTGGCATCCTGTCCATCTTCCCAAATAGATTTTCTAAGCCCGTGAATAATTTTTTCTTCTTTCTCTGTAAAGAAATCTAGGAGGCTTTCTCCTTCATAGAGTTTAAGCTTAGCTTCTGGGGTTAGTCTTTGAAGAAGAGCATGTGTGTCTTCTTTAAAACGATTAAGGTTAGAAGGTTTTATTCGTGACATAATCGCCCAGAGAACAAGAAGATCAAGAGTGTACGGGGCTACATCTATTTCTTTTCTAAGTGCACTCAGATCTTTTTCATATATTCCTTTTTCTTGAGTGGGTCGAAGCAGATAGGGAACCGTTATTTCTTCAAAGCGTCCTTTAAAAAAATGAAACTCAGGTGTAGCGTGAAATGCTTCCATATGTTTGTCATCTGTTGTTGCCATGTAGACAATATCAAGTTTTGCTGTGCTAGAAGTAAGTTTTATAAAACGACGTTCAATGGTACTTAATAGTTGTTTAATGTGCGAAAGGGGGCGAGCAAGAAGATCAGAATATTCGACAAGGCCTCGATTCCCCTCAACGAGCTCTCCATAGCTTTCATGAAAGTTAATATCATGAAGATAGGGAGGAATTTTATGATAATTGCCATTGATTGTGATTTGTTTTTCATACGCATCCATTGGCATTTGTGGGTCAATAGAAGAAATCCCTACACGGTACTGGCTCGAGTAGAAGAAACGCTCTACTTGAATATGTCTAAAAACTTTTGTGAGATCACCTTCATAGATGTGAAGCATGTTTGCAAGAATTTCTTGATTCTTTTTTGAAAGTCCACTGGAAAGTAGATGAGTAGGGACATTCACATCTTCTTCTTTTACTCCTTCTTCTGAAGCTAAAATTGTTCTCAAAAAATTTTCCCTAAAAGGCATAGGAATAAGAAAAAGAGGATTTTCTTTGAATTCAGAATGAATTTTAGCAAGAATTTGATTTTCATCAAGAAATGCGAACGTGCATAGCTCTTTTTTAGAGCTTTCATGACCAAATCCTATTTTATTAGAATGATGGTTTCCTTTTTTACTGCGTTCAAGTGTAACGGGAAATATCCAGTTGAATTTATAAACAGCGCCCTCTGTTTGTTTGCTATAATTCTCCATTGCTGCAGCAATTTTTGAAACAGTGAGAGACTTAGAAGAGGCACTAGGCCCATAAAGTAAAATCAGTTTGTCCACATACCCTTTTCTTCTAAATTTTGAGATAGAATGGAAAACTTCGTTTTGAACTTTTTCGCAGCCAAGAATGTTTTTTTCTTTTTCAGAGAGTTTTTCAAAGAGTAAGAACTTCTTTGTATCAAGTAGGTCTAAGTGCTTGACCTTTTCTTCTCCGTGATAGTGAAAAACGTCTGAGAGGTAGTGAGAGGCATCTCGTATAAAGAGTTTTGGATTTTCTGCAACAAGATTTGTAAAGTCTTTAAAGGAAAGAATTATTTTGCGTTTTTTGTATAACTTGTTAAACTCGTCGCTGTACTGTGCTAGTAAGTTTTGATCATATGCCATAACCTATACCTTATTGTTGAGGTGCCTTTACGTCATATGTTTCACAGGTGTTTAAATTGGATTTTAGTCTCTTTGTTTATTGTAGCATTTTTACTATGATAAAGAGGCTCTAGCCCTTTAAAAAGTGAGGTAGAAATCTTTGAAAAAAGTATTTGTTATCGACACAAATATTCTTTTAACAGACCCGAATAGTCTTTTTAAATTTTCTCGTCATGATGTGGTTATTCCTATTTCTGTGATTGAAGAGATTGACGTTTTTAAAAAAGATCAAAGTGAAACAGGTCGTAATGCTAGAGAAGTTTCTAGGATTCTTGATCGCTTGAGAAAAAAAGGAAACTTAGCGTCAGGGATTCCTCTTTCTGATGACCCTAAGAATGAAGGGCTTTTGTTTGTGTACCTTGGTCGTGATTTAACTATTCTGCCAAGCCTTTTAAGAGATATCACAGATAATGCTATTCTAGCTGTAGCTTTGACCTTGCAAAAAAAATTTGGTGAAACAAGAAAAGTTATTTTGATAACAAAGGATTCAAACCTAAGAGTAAAAGCAGATGCTTTAGCTATTAGTTCAGAAGATTTTGAAGCTGATAAAGTAGATGTTTCTCAGCTTTACACAGGTATGTGTGAGCTCGAAGTTGAAGCTAATGTTATTAATGAACTCTATGCCAGAAGTTATGTGGAAAATCCACTTTCACTAACTGAATTCCCTTTGTATGCTAATCAGTTCCTTACTTTAAAAAACCCAGCGAACGACATAGGACAAGGTGTTCTTGCTCGTTATAATAAGAAACAAAATAGTTTTGAGCTTCTTCAAAATAACCAAGAAAAAGTTTGGGGAGTGTCCCCAAGAAACAAAGAACAAAATTTTGGTCTAGCAGCTCTTCTGGATGATAAAATTAAACTTGTAACCCTCACAGGTGGAGCAGGAACTGGGAAGACACTTTTAGCTATAGCTGCTGGTTTATCAAAAACAACAGATGAAGACATTTACAACAAGGTTTTGATTGCACGTCCTGTGTTTCCTCTAGGAAAAGATATTGGTTTCTTACCAGGGAGTGTAGATGAAAAACTTAATCCTTGGATGCAACCAATTTATGATAACCTAGATCTCCTTTTGAATGGTGCAAAAGCTGCTAGACAAAAGCGTTTGAATAAAAATTACCAGGAGCTTATTGACCAAGGTCTTCTTTGTGTAGAACCTTTAACCTACATCAGAGGACGTTCTTTACCTCATTGTTTTTTTCTTGTGGATGAAGCACAAAACTTAACACCTCATGAGATCAAAACTATTATTACAAGAGCAGGTGAAGGGACAAAAATTGTTCTGACAGGAGATCCTTTCCAAATAGATAACCCCTATGTGGATTCCACAAATAATGGTCTGACCCATGTGGTGGAGCGTTTTAAAGATTCAGAAATAGCAGCTCATATCACATACTCTAAAGGAGAAAGAAGCGAGCTAGCTTCTCTAGCAGTTAGGTTGTTATAAGAAATTTTTCAGATTTTTTTTAAAAGAATGCGGTTTCTACCGTGTTCTTTTTTTTTGGAGGAGAGGAGAAAGATAGGGTGATAGATCTTAGATCAGATACAGTGACGAAACCAACATTAGACATGAAAAATTTTATGTTGTCTGCTCCTCTTGGAGATGATGTTTTTAGCGAAGATCCAAGTGTTCTTGAGCTTGAAGAAAAAGTGACGAGGCTCTCAGGAATGGGAGGAGCTCTGTTTTGTCCTTCTGGAACCATGGCAAATCAGATTGCTTTTGGCCTCAATCTTTTACCTGGTGACCAAGTTCTTGGACACCCTGACAATCATGTCTATCGTTGGGAACAGGGGGCAATAGCTAGGCACTGGGGAGCTTCTTATAAAGAAATATGTACTCATAATAAAAATAATTCTCTAGGTATTCTCGATGCAAAAGATTTTGAATCTTTTATTCAACCTGATGATCCTCACTACACAAAAACAAAATTGATTGCTCTTGAGAACACTCTGAATTTTGGAGGAGGCAGGATTTATCCTTTAGGAAAAATAAAAGAGATCTCTTCTTTTGCAATAAAAAACAAACTTTTTTTGCATCTTGATGGAGCTAGAATTTTTAATGCAGTTATAGAAAGTGGAGTGTCTCTTAAAGAGTGGTGTGCTTTTTTTGACACAGTGTCTATTTGTTTTTCTAAAAGTTTAGGGTGTCCAGTTGGGTCTGTTCTTCTTGTGAAAGACAAAGAAGACAGAAAAAAAGCAGTGAGACTAAGGAAAGTTTTTGGTGGAGGAATGAGACAAGCAGGAATCTTAGCTGCTGCTTGTATTTATGCTCTTGAAAACAATCTAGACAGACTAAAAACAGATCATAAAAGAGCAAAAATTTTTGGAGAAACCCTTCTTCATAACTCACTTTTTAAACTTGAGTACCCCGTAGAAACAAACATGGTTTGGTTTCGTGTGAAGAAAAACGCAAAAGAAATTGAAAAACGTTTAGCAGAAAAAGGTTTAAAGCTTTTAGCCTTAACAGATAAACTTCTAAGAGCTGTTTTTCATTTAGATGTGACAGAGGAAGATTTCAAAAAATCTTGTGAACTAGTACGTTTAGTAAAAATGTAAGGAAGTTTTTATGAGTTCTTGGGATAAAAGCCTTTACACAGCTTCAGATAAAAATATTTGGCAAGGAAGAGCTGACGGTATAAATGGAGAGCGTTTTTACTCTCGTGTTATTTCGCAAGATGTTTACACTTATGACCCAAGTCTTTCTTCTGTTGCTATCATTGGTTTTACTTGTGATGAAGGAGTGAGAAGAAACTTTGGACGTGTTGGAGCAAGTCTTGGCCCAAAAAAAATTAGGGAAGAGATCAGGTCTCTTGCTTGTCATCTGCCTTCTCATGTAAAAATTACAGATCTAGGAGACGTGACTTGTCATGGAGAGAACTTAGAAGAAGCACAAAATGCCTTAGCAGAGATTGTGGGAATTGTGAGGTCACATGGAAAAATTCCTTTTGTCCTGGGAGGAGGTCATGAAACAGCTTGGGGGCATTACCAAGGCTTAGAAAAACAGTTAGGAACTGAAAAACTTGGTATTATAAACTTTGATGCTCATTTTGATTTAAGATCTTTGGACGAAAAAAATAAAGGAAGTTCAGGGACTCCTTTTTATCAAATAGCTGAAGATTGCAGTCAAAAAAAGAGAGATTTTCACTACGCTTGTCTAGGTGTTCAAGAGTTTTCTAATACAAAAACCCTTTTTGAAAGAGCAGAATCTCTAAAAACTCTAACAGTTTTAGCTTCTCAGTTAAAAAAAGAAAATACTGTTTCAGTAGAAAAGAAATTAGAAAATTTTATCTCTCAGGTGGATCAAATTTATTTATCTTTGTGTCTTGATGTTTTTTCGAGTGCTCTGGCTCCTGGGGTGAGTGCTTTAAATCCTTTTGGTTTAACTCAAGACGAGTTGCTTCCCCTTTTTAAATACATTCTTCAGACAAAAAAAGTTTGTGGTTTAGATATAGTGGAATTGTCCCCTCCTTGGGACGAGGGGAATAAGACGGCAAAGTTAGCAGCTTATATAACATCTTTTTTACTTCATAATCTTTTAATGCAAATTAAAAGTTAAATTGTTATCACCTTCAGCTATTTGTTTCCTGTTATTGATTAAAAAAATATCGTTTAATTGAAGTCGTTAACTGATTTCGGCAATCGTCTTTGACATACATCATATGTCCTGATGTAAACGCCTCTATATAGATTCTATTTTTAAGATTTTCAGTGTCTGCTACTTGCATTAAGTCATATTCGACACTTGCCATAGGCACAGCAAGATCAAAGTAGCCACCTGCAGCATAGACTTTCATCTCAGGGTTAAGCTTTAGGGATGCTCTAAGTGCTGAGAAACCAGAGCTATAGAATGGTTCATGAAATCTCCACAAACTGCCTAACTCACCATTAAAGCTAATATAGCTTTGTGAACTTTCCCACCCTATTTCATTGAAAAGATAAGCATTGATTAGTGGGGATATTTTATGAGCAAGAGCCATAAGACTTGCGTCTACATAAAATGGGGTGCTGCTAAATGGGTGTTCAAGTGTATAACGAGCATCAATTCGACCTGGAAATTTCTTTTCACCATAGAACAAATTTTCACAAAATGTCGAAGTTTTAATCCCATGTTTTTTAAATACTGTAGCTGAAATCCCAGAAAACGCTTCTAATTTTTTGATGATATCACTTGCTATCGTATGAGGAGAGTTTTCTAATCGTTCTGGCAAATATTCTTTATATGCAAATTTCTTTGCTTCTTTATAAGCTGAAACTTCATCGACACATGATTTGTTTAAAATAGATTTTTTATGATACCATGCAGACAAAATGTAACCACAAAGATAATTAGCTTCTGCAATTAAGTTAGGTTCGCTTTCCTCACCACTAGTGCCAGATAGAAAAGGCGCTACAAGTATTAGACCTTTAGGAGCTAAATCATACTTACAGATAAGCAAATGGCTCATAAGAGCTACTCTATATCCACCGTAGCTCTCACCACAAAGATAAAGTGGACGCCCCCACAATTTATGCTGTCCGAG
This sequence comes from Zetaproteobacteria bacterium, assembly GCA_947445855.1. Taxonomy (GTDB): domain Bacteria; phylum Bdellovibrionota_B; class Oligoflexia; order Oligoflexales; family Bog-1112; genus CANFEH01. Next base: position 7,032 of record CANFEH010000042.1, on the reverse strand, counting down.
GAAGCGTGAGATAAATTGAGATAAAGAAGCAGCATCTGCTGTTTCACTACAAAAGTCAGGTAATGATCCTTCTTTGTGACGACTAAATCCAGTTCCTATAGGATCAACGAAAACAAGATCTGCACAGGTTAACAAGCTATCTGGGTTGTCTATAAGTTGTGATAAGCTATGATTGACATCTAAACCTGCAACAAATTTGGGTCCAAATGCTCCTAGATGTAACCATACTGAAGAACCACCTGGCCCCCCATTAAAAAAGAAAATAAGAGGTCTGATATTATCCGTGAGATAAGCTGTATAGAAAACTTTTCCAGTATCTCTCTTGTCAGATTCACCTGTAGGGCTATCAACTGTAATTTCTCCACAAATAGTGGTGTACTCTAACTGTCCCAGTTTTTGTATTTTTTGAATCGTTTTAGTTGAAGAATTCCAAGTTGTTTTTTTGTCAAATGGTTCATTTTCTTTTATAGAATCACTCATTTTATTCTCTTTTATATTTGTTTCGCTGTGAGTCTCACTCCCAATTTCGAACAGAATTCTAAGTAGTTTCTGACACAATTTTTTCTTCAAAGCAAGCTGGAGTCTTGTAGCCACTTTGTCTGTTGTAAAATAGCGAAATTCTTCGCTCAAAGTATGTGAGTAGCTTACTCAGAGCCTAGGGATGTTAACTTTAAATTAGTATTTTTAGCTTAGTCTTTGATGAGGTTATGAAAAGAAACATAATTAGGAAGCCAAGCTAGGTGAATGGAAGCTGTCTCACCATGCCTATTCTTAGCAATAATGATTTCTGCTTTTCCAGCTAACTCAGAATTTGGATTATAGTAATCATCTCTATAAATAAAAAGAATTTGATCAGCATCCTGTTCCATGGATCCAGACTCTCTGAGATCACTGATTTTTGGTCTTTTATCAGGTCTACTATCAGGTCCTCGGTTAAGCTGAGCTGCTGCAATGACAGGGACTTTAAGTTCTTTAGCAAGGCCTTTAAGCCCAATAGAAATTTCACTAATTTCTCTTTCTCTTCCTTGTTTTCTTGCTATTTCACTACCACTCATGAGCTGGAGATAATCAATGATGATAATATCAAGAGCTCCTTCTTTTTTGAGGCGTTTACAACGAGATCTTATTTCTGAAAGAGTGATTCCTGGAGTTTCATCAATTCGAATTTTAGAAGCATCATTGTGGATTAGTCTTGCTGCTTGCATAAGACGATCTTGATCCTCTTCAGATAAGCTTCCCTTGCGAAGAGATGTGGAATCAATTCTTCCCTCAGCAGAAAGGAGACGTTCCATAAGTTGGTTGCGTGACATTTCCAGGGTAAAAATTGCAACACTAGCATTCTTGTGTTTAGCAGCATTAAGAGCCCAATTCAGAGCTAAAGCAGTTTTTCCCATACCAGGACGAGCAGCAACAATGATCAGGTCGCTGTTTTGCCACCCTCCTGTTATCCGGTCCAAATCTTTGAAACCAGAGCTGATTCCTGTGATTTCTCCTTCATTCTGAATACGAATCTCAAGGGCTTCTAGAGTAGAGTGGAGTACATCTTTAGCCTGAATCAGGCCATCACTTGTATCTTGTTCGTTTGTGATAGAGAGAAAATCTTGTTCAATTTCTTCGATAACAGAAGTAGCTACACCTTCGCTTGAAAAGGCTTGGGCTTTTCCAATTGTTTTCTGACAAGCAGTGATAATTCGTCTTAGGTAATACCTCTGTTTAACAACTTGAGCATGGTACTCTACGTTTTGAGCAATAGATCCATTGTGCAGGAGAGCTAAATAGGTGGATATTTTTTCTTCTTCTGATTCACTTACACCCTCAGCGAGTTTTTGTGCAATTAGAAGACCATCAAAATCGATACTTTTTTCTTCAAGTGAGATAAGAGTAGAAAAAACTCTTTGATGAAGTTCATCATAGAAGTGCTTTGGAGCAAGACGGACTTTGTCTATAACGAGAGCCAATTGTGATGGGTCTAAGAGAACACTTCCGATAACAGCTTTTTCTGCTTCGATAGAATGAGGAAGGGAAGTGATAGCCCTGTTATTTGACATGTGCATTCCCAAAGCTTTGGATTGAATAGAAGTGTCCCGGGGTATTTACCTTTTCTTAAAACAGATAAACTTTTTTGTTTTAAGCAGGAGAGACTTCTACTGCTATAGCTTCAATTTTTAGTTTAAGCTTAGCTGAGACTTCTGCATGAAGATGAATAATAGCAGTGTAATCACCAGTTTTTTTAATATTGTCATCTAGTTTGATGTCTTTTCTTGAAACTTCAAAACCTTTTTTAGCAAGGAATTCTTCAATTTCAGAAGTTGTGACAGAACCAAAAATTTTATTTTCTTCACCAACTTGCTTAGTAAGAGTGATTGTTAAAGCTTCTAGCTTTTTAGCAACACTTCTGTACTCGTTCAGTAGCTTTTCTTTTTTCTTAGCAAGAATTGCTTTGTGGTGTTCAATTTCTCTGAGGTTGCTTCTTGTTGCCATAACAGCAAAAGAACGAGGAATTAGAAAGTTCCTTGCAAACCCATCTTTTACAGTGACAGTGTCACCAATTGACCCGAGTTTTCTCATATCTTGAGTTAAAATAACCTGCATAATGACTCTTCTCCTAATCGCTTTCTTACTTGTCCGTGTGTGATTAAATCAGTTCCGCTTGTCTTTGAGCAGCTGCAGCAGCTTCTTGCTTCGCTAGTTCTGCTTTTCTTTCGTCTAGGTTTGCGTTTTCACCAATACGAACGAGAAGGTAGCGTAAAACATTTTCGTCAATACGCATAAGTCTTTGGACTTCATCTAGTTTATCTGGGTCTCCTAGGAAGTCGTAGAAGAAGTAACGTCCTCTAAATTGCTTATTGATAGGGAATGCTAGTTTTTTTACACCCCAGTCGTTTTTCACGACGATTTCACCATCTCCAGCAAGGAATATAGCTTCGTACTTATCCTGAACTTTTTTTGTTTCTTCTTCAGATAAGCTAGCACTTAGGATGACGATAAATTCATATTCTCTACGCAAAGTAAATTCCCCTTTATGGTTTTAAAAGCTAAAGTCGTTTAATATTCAGCAAAGGAGCTATAAGAAGACTTCTCTTACTGTTTTAAAAAAAAATCAATACGATCGAAAACATCAGCTGTAGTTGAACTGATGAGATCTTCATATGCTGTTCGGTCTACAGGTTTGAGAAGCCAGTCTGTAACAGATGATTCTTTATCATGATCTGTTACCTCGGGGGTTCTCATTGGGCGCCCCACTCCTATTTTTAGTCTTGGGAAGTCGCTTGTGCCGAGTTGAGCAATAATGCTTCTCATGCCATTATGGCCACCGTGTCCGCCTTTTTCTTTGTACCGGACTTTTCCTTCTTCGAGGTCAAGGTCATCATATACGACAAGCGTATTATTAGCAGTGACTTTGTAGAAGTTCAAGGCCTTACTCACTGGATCCCCGCTCAAATTCATATAAGTCATAGGTTTCAAGAGGATAAGGCTTGTATTGTTTCGGCTACTTTGAGCTACTTCTGCTCCAAAACGCTTGTTTATGCTGAAATGAACTCCAAGATCACTGGCTAAACAGTTAAGAAGTGAAAAACCTACATTATGTCTTGTTCTTACATAATTAGGCCCTGGGTTGCCAAGCCCAACGATAATTTTCATAGGCTTTGAAGATCAACGTGTAAAGCTTTTCTCTTTACAGCGCTAATTTGAAGCTCCTTGATTAAAACAGGTTTTACTGTTTCACCGATTTGTAAGTTAAACTTCTTGCCGTTTTGCCAAGCTTTTGATAGCCATTTGCCTTCAATTTCTAGGAGAGAATCTTTTCTATCAGCTCCTAAAAGATTAGCAGGAACTCTGTCTTTGTTTCTCAGTTTTCTGCAATAACCTTTTCCTGTTTCTTCTCTTAAAAAGCCCTGTATTGTGACTAAGTCTTCCATTTTGACCCCATTTCTTCGAATTCTTTGAAATCCCGACTTATAGCGCTTTTTTATTGAATTTGCAAGCATTAAGAGATTTTTTAGACAAAAAGATGGCTGATAGAGTCTTTCATATGAACTCGTTTAATAGCTTCTCCTAGGAGATCTCCTAGGCTTAGTTGGACAATTTTTTCGCAAGACTTTGCTTCGTCTGAAAGACCAATAGAATTTGTTACTACAAGCTCTTTGAGTTCAGAATTTTTAATATTTTCAATAGCTTTACCACTTAAAACAGGGTGCGAAATAGCTGCGCTAACAGATCTAGCGCCATCTTGAAGAAGAGCTTGGCATGCTTTCGTGAGAGATCCAGCTGTGTCTACAATGTCGTCTAGAATGATGCAATCTTTTCCTTCAACAGAACCTAGCACCTTCATAGCAGCGCACTCATTTGGTCTGTCTCGTCTTTTATCTATAATAGCCATGCCAGAGCCAAACTTCTTGGCAAGAGCCCTTGCTCTTTCAGCTCCTCCAGCATCAGGAGAAACAATAATGATCTGAGATGGGTCCTTCCCTTTAAAATAATTATAAAAAATTATTTTTGAGTAAAGATGATCTACAGGGATATTAAAAAAACCTTGGATAGCAGAGTTGTGTAATTCTAAGGTCAGAACTCTGTCGACTCCGCTTGCTTCAAGGAGTTCTGCTAAAAGTTTTGCAGTGATGGGAGTTCTTGAAGCACTTTTTCTTTCTTGTCTTGCGTAAGCAAAATAGGGGAGCACTACAATTATGTTGCTTGCGGAAGCGCGTTTGCAAGCATCGACCATCACAAGAAGTTCCATAATGTGATGATTGATAGGCGCTGACAAACTCTGCAAAATATATACGTTTTTCCCTCTAATATTTTGGCAAATTTCAACACGAGTCTCACCGTCTGAAAACTGGGAAACAAGTGCGTCGAGTAAAGGGATTTCTAAATAATTGCTGATTTCTTCTGAAAGTTTGCGATTAGCATTTCCTGAGAGGAGCATGATTTCTTGTTGAAACACGAGCAGAGAGCCTCCGGCAGAACGGGTAACAATTTATTAATTCTTGATTGAAGTATTAAAGTGGCTGGGGCGGCAGGATTCGAACCTGCGAATACTAGAATCAAAATCTAGGGTCTTACCACTTGACGACGCCCCAAGAAGAAAAAAGGTTTTCTTTTCTATGAAGAAAGAAACGCTCGAAGGAGCTGCATGAAATAGTCTTATTTCTTGTTTTAGTCAAGAACAAATCTTTTGCAAGAAATCTTCCTGGCTTGTTTTTTAGCTACTTCCTACGTGACTTTATTTCAGCGTACTTTAAGTCGAGGTCTTTTAAGACATTTTCAATAAGACTAGATTCAGTTTCTGAGAGATTGCCTTTAGTTTTTTCCTCTAGAAGACGAACAATTTCAATATTTTGCATAGCAAGTTCTAGATTTGGTTTTTGCACTCTATGATTATCAAGTGTTGTTTCTCCGAGTTCATAAAGAGCTGCAGAAGAAAAGCCAAGGATCAACCCGCTGAAGTCGAGGATGCCGTTTTCTTCATTTTCTATATTCGTTTCTTTCTTGCTCATAGCGTCTTGTTCTCTCTTAATTAGTTTCTTTTATTAATCTTGACTTCTATCTTATCTTGTGACACATAAGCAACACTTCTTTTCTCTTTATGGGGATGTGGTGAAATTGGTAGACACGCTAGATTTAGGATCTAGTGCTGCGAGGCGTGGGAGTTCAAGTCTCCCCATCCCCACCATCACACAAAGAATCTTTTAAAAAGCCTCTTGGAAAACTCCAAGGGGCTTTTTTTATTTATTTTCTACGCAAATTAAAAGTTAAACTTCTCTTCTTCAGTTCCATAAATAAAAAAAAGAGGAGAGAGATGTCACTTCATCTTTTGATGGTAGCTTTTTATAAATAAAAAAGTTTCCCAATCAAATTATGGAGGTTTCTATGAAAGTCATTATCACTTGTTTTGCTCTATTATCTTCAATCTCTTTAAAAGCTTATGAACCAAAAGATCTTGAACACTATCTTGAAACAAAAGAATGCATGAAGTGTGACCTGAGAGGGGTTAGCTTAATGGGACAGGACTTAAAAGGTTCTAATTTGAGAGATGCAGATTTAAGTGGGTCGCATTTAGCTCAGTGTGTTTTAGATGGAAGTGATCTTTCTGGGACAAAAGCTGAGAACACAAATTTTTCAGGAGCTTCTTTGCGAGGTGTTACATTCAATAAGTCTATTCTTAGTCAGTCAAATTTTGCAGGTGCAAACGTGTCTGAAAGTTATTTTAATCATACAAATCTTGTTGGGGCAAATTTTTCCATTAAATCAGCTAAAAAAGCTTTTTTTCTAAGTGCTGATCTTAGCTACGCTCGTGTCGATGCTGCTCAGACAGGGATTTCTTTGGATGTGTTAAAAAGAAGATCTGTTCTTTATGACACAGAAATTGACGGTGAGTATCAATCAAATGAAGCAGGAACAGCACTTCACATGATTCAGCCTGCAGAGTAAGATTTGTTTTTAGAATTTCTATTGCATGAGAGACAGCTTTTTAGCTGTCTTTTTCTTTTAACGAAAAAAACTTATAATTTCATTCTGCGTATTTATGCCTATTTTTTTTATTTAGATTATTCTAGAGGAAAGATAAAAAAAAGTAAGCTAATGCAAGAGTAGATTTTTTTTAAGAACTGTTTTAGTTTTTTTTGGGTAAGAGTTTTCTCTAAAGTTTGATATTAATTCTATAATATGGAGTTAGACATTTTGAACTGGATTTTTCTTTCTTTGTATCTAGGGATACAGGTAGCTATTAGTTATTTTGTTTCTAAGAGCATCAAAACAGAGGAGGACTACTTCGTTGCAGGAAGGAGTCAGCCTGCTTGGATTCTTGCTATTTCGCTTTTTGCTACATGGTTTGGTGCAGAAACTTGTATTGGAGCATCAGCTATCGTTTATGATCAAGGGTTATCGGGAGCTCGTGCAGAACCTTTAGGTTATAGTTTGTGTCTTTTTTTTAGTGGGCTTCTTCTTGCTCCTCGTATTTGGAATAAAAAATATACAACTCTAGCTGATTTTTATGCTGATCGTTTTAATCATTCTGTAGAAAGAGTAGCT
>CANFEH010000041.1 GCA_947445855.1 Zetaproteobacteria bacterium | reverse complement strand
GCAATATGAACACGTTTCGCCATAACCACAACTTGGAGCTGTATTTGTGTTACTTAGTCCATTGTCACAAGACTCTCCTGCATCTGCTACACTGTCTCCACAATAAGAACCTGTCACAGATTTAGATTCACAACTTGTATTGCAATATGAACATGTTTCGCTATAACCACAACTTGGAGCTGTATTTGTATTACTTGGTCCCTTGTCACAAGACTCTCCTGTCTCTGCTACACTATCTCCACAGTAAGAACCTTTCACTGATTTAGACTCACAACTTGTATCACAGTAAGAACATGTTTTGCCATAATCACAACTTGGAGGTGTGTCTGTGTTACTTAGCCCCTTGTCACAAGACTCTCCTGTGTCTGCTACACTATCTCCACAATAAGAACCTGTCACAGATTTAGATTCACAACTTGTATCACAGTAAGAACATGTTTCTCCATAATCACAACTTGGAGCTGTATTTGTGTTACTTGATCCCTTGTCACAAGATTCTCCTGTGTCTGCAATACCATCTCCACAGTAAGAGCCTGTTATCTCTTCCAAGGTACAACTACTTGAACAAGAAGAACAAGTTCTTGTCCCGTATTCACAAGAACTTAAGACCACCCCTTTCGTATCACACTCTTCATCCCACTGCTTAGCTCCATCTCCACAACTTGTGTAATCATTAGCAAGCAATTTAAAATAAGTTTGACACTTCTCAGTTAAATCAACACCAAGAGAGTTCTTCTCAAAATCAGCACAAAAACTATAGGATTTTTCATCTTCAGTAAAATTAAAAGTAAAAATATCAAGATTACTTAAAACAGAAGTGTCAGATACAAAAGGTCTTAACTGGAAAGTAGAACCAGAATTTTCTTTTTCTGAAAACTTTAAACTCAAGGCATTATCAGTACCTGCTTCTAAAGAAACTGCGCAAAGAGCATTGCTATCTTGGTCACAAAATTCAGATAAATTAATAGAAATCTTAGCTTCTCCTTCCTCAAATTTCATAACAGAAGAAGAATCTTCACTATAAAAATCAAAAGATCTATACCCTTCTAGGTCGTCTTCAGGTGTTTTTTCATCCTCTAGGATAAAAGAAAATTTAAGATCGCTTCCTTCTCCTATGACCATGAGTTGATACCATTTTCCCTCTTTTTCTTTGTAAGCATAAAGAAATAGTGAATCAGAAAAAAGAAGTTCTCTACTGGTATCTATTTGACTACTGCTAAAAAATTCACTAGCACATAAATTCACTTGATCACGAGCAACACACTCTCCACAAGCATCCCAACTACCCTTATTTACATCTAAGGGTGAACAATCTTCTGCATTTGAGATCCCATCTCCATCTAGATCATTGGTATCTCTTCCCTTATAGTTTTTTAGTATTTCTCTAATTTCTTGTAAAAGATTTTCATCTAAACTCCTGACCCAAGGAGATATAGCTTCTAAGTATGTGAGGAAATTATTTTGAAATTGATTCAAAAAAAATTTTTTGCCCGTAGACTGGCTTGTCATTCCTATAAGTTCTTCAGGAACAGGGATTTTCTTAATAGTCTTATCTTCTTCAAAATTTTCAAGAACTAAATCAAAAATATAAGGAGTACCGTCTGCACTAAAAAGTCTTTCACCATAACTAAGAGGCGTTCCATCTGACCCCACTAGAAAATGTGGAAGAGTTTTAACTGCACTATCTTCTACAAGAGAGAAATTTCCTTCTTTTGGTTCCAAAACAAAGATGCCATCTTCATTCTTTAGTTCAAAAGAAGCTACTTTCCAATAATGAGTCTCACCTGCAGAAAGACTAACATGAGATGTGACCTCATTCTCTATAAGGCTTCCGCCAGCTCTAAAACCTGTTTTTGGGCTACATGAAAGCAGAAATAAAAACACTTTCATTATCATTTTTGAAGATTTCATAAGATCCCTCTCAGGCTATATGAACTTTTTCTTCTATTCTAACATAAGGAAGCCCTCCTAAAAAAACCAACCAATAGATTTTGCTCAAAAAAAAGACACACTCTAAAAAGAGTGTGTCTTTACAAAAGAAACTAAAGCTTCTTTTTCTTACAAATTAACGGAAATCTCTTCCGCCGCCGCCGAAGCCTCTTCCACCGCCGCCGCCGCCAGAGCGCGGTCCACTGCGAGTTCCTTGTCTTTCTTCTGCGAGACTTACGCGAATATTTCTTCCATCAAGCTCAGCGCCATCCATTTCGCTAATAGCTTGAGATGCTGAATCAGCTTCGTCAAAAGTAATAAAGCCAAATCCTCGTGATCGACCAGTCTCTCTGTCGGTGATGATTTTGACTTCTTCGAGGTTACCAAATTTAGAAAAATGGTTGGCAAGTCCTTCTTCGTTTGTGTTCCAGCTTAAACCGCCAATGAAAATCTTGTTCATTCAATCTTACCTATTCAAATAGTTAAAAGAGCACCCTTACATACTGAGCACTCAATATCAAACATTATATCGCAGACTTCAGTGATTTAGACAAGAGATTAAGACCATCTGTTGTCGTTATAGATGGTTTAAAATCAAAATCACTTCGGGCTTTTTGATGATCAAAGTAGTGCGATTTTCCCAATTGCAGAGCCAAAAATGGAGTGATCCGAGGCTCTCTGTCATAGATTTTCAGAGCCTTAAATATTTTTTCATTTAAGACTCCTGCCGCATAAGCTAATGAAAAAGGAAGCTTTTTTGTTATAGAAGGCAGTGAACTTGCTTTTAAAAGCTTGTTTAAAAAATCCCAAAGATTGACTGCTTCTTCTTGGCCTAGAAAGTAAGCCTGTCCTCTCAAAATATTATTTTGAAAAAGTTTTTCAAGGGCACATATATGTGCCTCGGCTGCGTTTTTTACATAAATAATATCTACAAAATTATCACCGCGCCCAACTTGAACAAGCTTCCCCGACAAAGATTTATCTTTTAAACGGGGTAAAAAATGAGGATCGCCTGGGCCCCAAATAAGATGTGGCCTAAGAGCTGTGGCTTTTAAAGAGGATTGTTTAGCCCGCTCAAGAACAAAAGCTTCAGCCAATTGTTTACTATGAGCATAGGGGCAAAGCTTTCTAGAAGCATAAGGAATCGACTCATTAGCTCCTTTTATATCTTCTCCATTAAAACAAACGCTTGGAGAGCTTGTGTAGACAAGATGATCTATAGCGTTCTCTTGGCACACTTCAATGAGGTTTTTTGTCCCGTCAAAGTTGGTTCTATAAAAATCTTCTTCTCTTCCCCAAATGCCAGCCTTGGCAGCTGTGTGGATCACAGCATCCGCCCCTTTAAGAGCGTCACTTAAATCTTTCCTATCAAGAATATCACAAGATATTGATTTAATGCCTCTTTTCTCAAGTTTTTCACATTTTTTTCTGGAAAGACTTTTAACCCTGTAGCCTTTATCCTTAAGGAGAAAGCAAATCTCCTTCCCTAAAAAACCAGACCCTCCGGTCACAGCAATAGTCTTGTCTGCATTCATAAAGCTTGTTTTTTCCGTCTATTAAAATAGGAACTTAAAAATTGTCTATCGATTTTAATATTGTGCCTTCTGTCCACAGGAAGTTTTTTATGCAGAAAGAAACATTTAATCTCTTTTGTATTTTCATGAGAAAGAGCTCTGTCGAAAAGTTCGTTTTTAAATTCTTCTTGTTCTTTTCTTGAAAGTTTCGTTTTCCCATCAAAACGCTCAATTACAAGAGCTGGGGTCACGCAAAGTTCTTCTTTTAAATAAATAAGTGCTGTTTTTTTGATGGCTTTATGATCATTAAAAACAAGTTCCGTGGGGATTGAATAATAATCCTTTTGCGGATTAGAAATTCTAACTTTATGAGCTTTTCTCCCGCAAAACCAAAGTCTTCCTTCTTGATCAAGAAAACCGAGGTCTCCCATTTTATGCCAAAAGTAAGAACCATCCTTAACTTTACTTTTAGCTGTTGCTTCTTTTTCACCTAAATAGAAAGGACTAACTTGTTTTCCTTTCACAAGAATTTCACCAATTTCAAAAGAAGAGAGTGTCTTTAGATTTTCAATACTTTCACTTTCTTTTTCTGTTTCTTCAACAATTTTAAGTTCTGTCGGAAAAATTACTTTACCTACACAGATAGCTTTGTAAGGGAAGCTTTCTGGAAGCTTTGTTTCTTCAAGCTCTTTTGCAGAGATGCTAGCAATAGGAAGACACTCTGTCGCTCCATAAGGGGTATAACTTGATCCATTTGTTAAAATGGGATGAAAAAGATCATGAAGTCTTTTTGGGATAGGAGCTCCAAACATGACAAGAGCTCTAACTGTCGGAAGAGTTATCTTATTTTCTTTGCAATAGAGTCCTACCCTTTCCCAAATAGCAGGAGAACCAGCAATAGTAGTAACCTTATGGTCTTGAATGTTTTTAACGATTTTTCCAGGCTCACATAAAGCTGGTTTTGTAGGATCAAGCTCTGGGATTACACTGGTCACACCCATCGCTATTGTCATCATAGAAAAAAGCGGAAAACCAGGAAGATCTCGATCATTTTCAGTATAAGAAAACTCACGACGAAGAAGTTCTACTTGTTCAAGAAACATTCCATGTGTGTAAAGAACCCCTTTAGGAGCCCCTGTTCCACCTGAAGTAAAAATAATGCTAGCAGCATCTTCAGAGAACAGCTTAGGGAATGAAATTTCTCTTGGAGAAGTTGTGGTAGCTAAAATTTTTTCTATACTAAAAAAAGCAGGAAATTTTTTTGTACAAATTGTTTTTTTGATGGAAGCAAAAGTTTTTCTAAAAAAAGTTCTTAAAAGAATCCCTTTTCTCTCTGTCACAAGAAATTCAGGCTTTGTTTTACTGACACAAGACAGAAGATTTGAAAGCCCCATCCCAGGATCAATAAAGATAGGAACAGCTCCAAGTTTAAATAAAGAAAAAGTAATCACAGAAAAGTTCAAGGATGGTTTCACAAAAAAAAGAACATGAGCCCTTTTTTTTATACCTAATGCTGAGAAAAAAAATGAAAGCTTATTACAATTGTTTAAAAGCTCTAGGTAACTATAACTTGTAAACTCTTCCCCTCTTGGGAAAATAACAGCTTTTTTATGAGGAGTTTTCTCAGCTTCTTTTTCAATGAGAGAGATGACATTCATAAGATTGTTCTAATTTAGAGAAAGTTTAAGATTTCTTTGTTTACAAGCTCTTTCTCATCTTCAAACAGATAATGCCCAGAGTCTTTATACTCTACAACTCTAGCCTCTGGGTAAAAAGTTTTCCATCTCTCAAGAAAATGAGAATCAAAGCAAAAATCTTTCATACCCCAGAGAATAAGTTTTGGAACACGGATGAGAGGAAGCTTTTCTTCAATCGACAAAAGAGTGTTATAGCTTGGATGTTTTTTATGTAAAGGAATATCTTCTACGAATTTTGCAATGCCTACCCGGTTCTCATAGTTATCATAAGGGAATATAAGCCCTTCTTTTCCTTCTTTTGTAAGGCCTTTTGCTGTTGCCATCGTAAGAGCAAGGTAAGCAAAAGCATTTAATCTACGAATCAAAAAAGAATTTAGAAATGGAATTTTACACAGAGCAATGCTCCATGGAATTTGTTTAGACAAATAAGCAGCTGTGTTTGTAATAACAATATTTTTTAATTTTTCTTGATTTTCAACAGCCCAACCAAATCCAATAGCCCCTCCCCAGTCATGGACAACAAGGGTTACTTTTTTGAGATCTAAGTAGTCTAGAAGTTCTGATAAATTTTTAATGTGCTGAGAAAGAGTATAACTATGACTTTCATTTTTACTCGAAAGCCCACAACCCATATGATCTGGAGCAATGACACGATGCCCTGCATTTATAAGATCTTTAATCAAATGACGATAATAAAAAGACCATGTGGGATTCCCGTGAAGCAACACAACAGCTTCTTTTTCCCTTGGTCCTTCATCCACGTAATGAAGATTTGAGTTTTCTTCAAAAGAAAAAAAATTATTAGCAAACGGGTAAGCTTCTTTAATATTTGAAGGTAGCTTTACCATTCAAGACCCATCATCATTGTATTAATCCCAGAGCCTATTCCAAGAAGTGCTATTTTTTCACCTTTTTTGAAACTTGAATTTTCCATTCCTTGAGCAAGAGACAAAGGTGCTGCTGCTGAACCTGTGTTACCAAGGAAATTTATATGAGAATGTCCTTTTTCAAGAGAAAGTCCTAATAGTTCAAGACATTTTTTTTGGTGGTTACGACTGATTTGGTGAGTAATCACATGATCTGGTGTGTCATTATCCCACTCTAGATGCTTCTTGAATATTTCCCAGCTTTTCTGACTGAGATAGAGACCTCTTTTCATAAGGTTGACTGTATCTGTTTCCATCGTGAGTGAGTTAACATCCCCGTAGCCTTTACAAAGATCATGCCCAGCAGAATCTGTAAGAGCAACTGCTCCAAGAAGTTTATGTCCTGTGTTAGAAATATCTTCTTTTGTGAGAATCATAGCTACACCAGCTGAACCAAGAGTAAGGCTTGCAAGAGATTTTCTAAACTGAAGAGGATCTTTTGCTTGAGCAAGTTTAGGAAGAAGAGAGCTGTAAAGAGGACCAGCATTCTCTCCTGTGACGACAAGAGCTCGTTTGATTTGACCAATTTCTATCATATTAGCTGCTATAAGCATGCCATTAAGAAACCCAACACAAGCATTTGAGATATCAAAAGCAAAGCAGGTCGAAGATAAACCAAGATTAAAATGCACTAAGTTTGCTGTGGAAGGTTCTAGTTGATCTCTGCACACTCCTGTGTAGATAACGACATCAATATCTTCTGGCCTTGTTCCACTTGCAGCTAGTGTTTTTTTTGCAGCCTCTGTAGCGATAGTCGAAGGAAGAGTGCCAGGCTCCCATATGCGCCTTTCTTGAATACCTGTAAGAGCTTCTAAATGCCCTTTTGGACAACCAAGAATTGTATAAAGATTTTCTTCTAGCTCAGACTCTATGGCTTCTGAAGTGACTATTTTCTCAGGAAGAGAATAATGACAGCTTTCGAGGCAAACTCCAGAATAGCGCATAAATGTGGATTCCTTACTCATCGAAAAGTTTTTAAAAACGAGGGCTGTCTTGCTTTTTGAGCTTTTGGGAGTATCAAAAAAACATCTTGCAGCATTTCGAATGCTTAGCCGACTGAACTCCCTGCCTAATTCATTATGATGCTAATAGTGACATATATATCTGGCCATAGCGAAAACATAAAGAACTATTTACAGGCGGAAGAATATTCTTAGAATGTAGAGACGAAAAGACTTTTCAGCACAAATAGTTTAGAATTTCCTTGTTTTTGTAGGGTTAGTTCTCACAAAGAGAACTGTCAATCAACGATGGGAAGGGGTTTAGATTTGGAACGTAATTTTGCTTTAGAATTTGTTCGAGTGAGTGAAGCAGCAGCTATTGCTTCTGCACGTTTGATGGGCAGAGGTAATGAAAAAGATGCAGACCATGCTGCTGTAACAGCAATGCGTAAGGCATTTGATAAAGTAGATTTTCACGGCACGGTTCGCATTGGTGAAGGAGAAAGAGATGAAGCTCCTATGCTCTATATTGGAGAAGAAGTCGGAGCTAGACGCCCAGGATCCCCTAGACTTGATCTCGCTATAGATCCTCTTGAAGGAACTACAATTTGCTCTAAGGGCTTACCAAATTCGCTTAGTGTAATTGCTGTTGCTGAAGAAGGCAATTTTCTGTACGCTCCAGACAGCTATATGCAAAAAATTGCTGTGGGACGAGAAGCTAGTTCTGCCATTGATTTAGATGCTCCTGTTTATGAAAATCTTAAAAATATAGCAAAAGCTAAAAAATGTTCTGTGAGTGATTTGACTGTTATCGTTCTTGATCGTCCAAGACATGAAGATTTAATTCAAGAAATCCGTGCAGCAGGATCTAGAATTTGGATGATTCAAGATGGAGATGTTCAAGCAGCTATTGCTACTGCTATCCCTGGAACTGGAGTAGATGTTCTGATGGGCATAGGTGGAGCTCCTGAAGGTGTAATTGCAGCAGCAGCTCTTAAATGTGTAGGTGGAAACTTTCAAGGTCGCCTAAAATTCACAAGTGCAGAACAAAGACAAAGAGCTATCAATATGGGTGTTAAAGATCCTGATAAACTTTTTCAGCAAGAAGAATTAGCAGCAGGCCCTGTGATGTTTTGTGCTTCTGGTGTGACAGATGGTTCTATGTTGAAAGGGGTTCACTTTTACGGAGGAGGTGCTACGACTCACTCCCTTGTGATGCGTTCAGAAACGGGCACAGTCCGGTTTGTCGAGACACATCACAACTTTTTGAGGAAACCCTTCGATTAAAAATAAATACTTCTATATTACAAATCACACAGAGCTGATTGATTTAAAATGGAGAGCTCTTGAAAAATCAACGATTAACATCAAGACTTACAGTTGGAAAGAAAGAAGGTTATTCTCTTGTTCTCTCTTTATCACACCTGTGTCTGATTTTTCCTCTTGAAGTTTCCAAGATTTCTGAGGATGGCAGAAGAGGCTCTTTTTGCTTAAAAAAAGAAAGTTCATCTTACCCATTAGAAGAGTGGTTTGATTTATTTCAATCTACAACAACTTATCGGATTCAGCAGGTTGTTTTAGGAGAAGAAGCTTCACCATTTTTAGCTGTGGCCCAACTGATTGATAAGAAAATCACACATGGTAAACTTGAACTGGAGTTTTATTTTCAGTAGGAAAGTCAGCAGTAAAAACTTTTTTTAACTTTGCACATAAACTTCAGCTTTATCAGATATGCGAATTAAAAGTTGAAAATAGTTTAAAAAAAAGATGAGCCTGGTAATGTAAGTGTGAGAAAAACAAATTCATTCATGTTTTTGCAAAACTTGCTGCAGGGCTTATACTGATTGAAGTTTAACTTTTAATCCGCATTGTTAGTTTTTATCATAAACTAAGAGCTTTTTTAGAGTGTCAAGAAAATACTGTAAATTAAGCTCACAAGAACTGCTACTGCAGAAACAGTTCTTAATGTGTTCTTACTTATTCTTCCTGAGAGTTCAAAAATCCTTAGACATGAGAAAATTATGATAGCAGGGTAGAGGAATGTTAAAATACTTTCAATCCACGAAGCCAGAGTGAAGAAACCTGCAAGGCTTACAGCATAGGTGATTGCAAGAGTCAAAACAACAGAGTGGGTTTGTGTAAATTTTTTATTTTTAACAATCTCAACTCTGATAAAACTCGCAAAAAGATCAATAAGAGCACACAAAGTTGTAAGACAAGCAAGTGCTATAACAATAGCAGTCGTACAAAGAGCCATAGGTCCAAGAACAATGTGAGCAACAGTGACAAGACGTCTTTCACTAGCAATAGAAATAAGATCTAACGAATGATGAGCACCAACAGCAACAAGCCCAGCATAAAGACCTGCTAACATAGCAGCAGCAATAAGCCCAGTGATAAAGCTAAATTTCACACTCCCCTTGGATCCTGTTTTATCCAAACATTTTTTTAGATATGTGTAAATAAACCGACCAAAGAAAATAGCAGCAAGAAGATCCATCATTTGATAACCTTGAACACTTCCGATGGTAAAGCTTTCAAAAGATGAAAGTGTCTCTCCTGTTGAGGGATTTCCTTCAGATAAAAGACTAGCAACGATAATTACAACAAGCCCTACAAGAAGAAGTGGAGTAAGCCATTTTCCAATCACATCAACAAAGCTCTCTGTTTTTAAGATGAGAAGCCCAGATAAAAAAAGAAAAACAAAACTAAGAAACTCAATAGGAACATCTGGAAAAATAAGGTGAACACCAGAGCTTGCTACAAGAGCGCAACGAGGTGCTACTCCGAAAGGGCCTAGGAGAGAAAGGATAAGAAAACCAATAAGAAGATTTGTTATCAGACCTAAAGGTGCAAAAAAATCTTCGTCTTTTTTGATACTAAGAATTGTTGCTGTTAAACCTAAAAAAGGAACAAGAACACCTCCAATAAAAAGACCAGAAAAAGCAAAAGAAAAGTTTCCTCCAGCAAAAACCCCTACACCTAGTGGATAAAGAAGATTACCAGATCCAAAAAACATTGCAAAAAGAGCAAAACTTGCTGTGAAAATAAGCTGTATATGTTTAAGGTTCATCATCATGAACTTTGTCTCCATTGTATCATTGTCTTAAAGCACAAAAATCCCCCTCTTTAAACTTATGCCTAAAGACCAAAGGGTATTACGTGGTTCTTTAAGCAAATGAGAGACAGACGATGGCAACAATAATAGAGGTGACGATAATAGAAATTAAAAGAGAAGAAACCAAAGCGCTGCACAATCTGCAAGAGTCTGCAGATGAAAAAGATGCTGTGCATGTTTGGTTTAGTGTGCTCACTACTATCTTCCCTTTTTTTCGAAGGGGATGATCCTAGCTAAATAGCTAGGTTTCGTCAATAATAAATATTTGTCGTGTTTAAAATATTGAATCAGATGCATTGCTAGGAGAATCAGATGCATTGCTAGGAAAAAGATCTTTTGGTTGCACTTCTGCCAGAATTTTACGAGTCATAGAGGAACTTGGGCGCATTTCTAGAGGGGACTTTCTTATTTCTGCTGTACTTGAACTGGCCTGTTTCTTGTTCGCATTTCTCGCATTTCTCGCATTTTTTATATGCTGACTATGGGACTCAAGCCCTTGATGGAAAACAAGCACATGAGTAGAAGTACCACTCTCTAAAATAACCTTTAATTCACGACTAATTATATCAGCTATACTTGTACTCGTTTCGTCCTTTCCCCCAAGGAAACGAGCACAGTGCACACATGAAGAGTAAGTATTCCCCATCATTATGACAAAAATATGCTTCTCACAGTCAAACTTTTTTAGTGGAAACTGAGCCTTTTCTAAAAGACCTTTAAAGTCTGTGTATATATGAGAGAAAAAAGCTCGCTCGGAATGATTATGTTGCATAGGGTTTTGACCATTTTGGCAAACGTTTCTTGCTAGACCTTGTATTCTTTTTTTCGGAGCTAATTTTTTAGGGTATTCATCTTTAGAGCTCCAGTACAAATTTGAAAGGGGATAATGATTCACTAGAGAACCATCTTCTTGAGCAAGATTCACTAGAGAACCATCTTCTTGATTAAAAAGAGCAAAGCCAGCTGATACAATAGACTTCTTGACGAACTTTTTGTTTTTTGTTTGTTTTTTTAGACTTACCGTTGCGCTTTTACTCTCTGCAAGATAATATTCAATAAGAGCTTCTCCTGTTTTATTTAATTGATCTTGAAGATTGGCAAAAAGACTCTCTGTTTTACTATGACAGCTTTTACTTTTTTCTCTTCTTTCTGCAGTGTCACTACTTTTTCTCCCCCGAGAAGAAGAAGTTCCTACTTCTGGAGAATGAAAAAGTAGACGAGGATCATTAAGAGGCAAGAGAGGAGATTTTCGAAAGACTCCATCTGAGCTTCTTTTTTTGTCTGTTTGAGAAGCTTTTTGAGGTGTTTTTTGAGAAGCAAAAATAAACACTGGAAAAAGAAAAAATAAAGTATAACAAAAAATATTTAGCTTCTGTAATCTCACGGAAAACTCCTGCAAATAAAATACTGAACAGTAAGATAAAAATTCTGGTAAAATTCTGGTAAGAAGAATAACAAAGAAAAGATAAAAAATCAATAGCGTATGAGGAAATTATAGACTTAAAAGGGTTGAAGCCCAAGAGCTTCCTTGATTTCATTCAAAAGAGCCTTGGCTTTTGGTCTAATCCGAAGAGCACTTTCTTCAAGAACTTCTTTTATTTTAAATGGGTTAGCCAGGAAGTCTTCATATTTTTCCCTTGGTTTGGCTAGTGCAGAATTTAATTTTTCAAAGAGTTGTTGTTTTGCATCTCCCCAGCTTATCCCCGCTTCATAAGCAGCTCTTAAATCATTCACTTCGCTTTCTGATCCAAAATGTTCAAACAATTGGAAAATAAAGGAAGAATCAGGATTTTTGGGAGCTGACGGGGCAAGACTATCCGTTGGAATTTTCATAATTTCTTTGCGAAGTTTCTTTTCTGACAAAAAGAGAGGGATAATATTTCCATAAGATTTTGACATTTTACGACCATCTGTGCCTGGTACCAATTTAGTTTTTTCTTGGATCATAGCTTCAGGAAGTCGCAAAATATTTCCAAACTTATGGTTAAAAGATTTGGCAATATCTCTTGCAATCTCTATATGTTGAATCTGATCACTTCCTACTGGAACATAGTGAGCTTTAATAAAAAGAATGTCACTCGCCATGAGAACAGGGTAATTGTAAAGACCAAGATTCACCCCGTAGTCAGGGTCTCTTTTCTCAGTTTCGTTTATATCAAGAGCTGCTTTGTAAGCATGAGCTCGATTTAAAAGCCCTTTAGGAGTGACACAAGAAAGAATCCAAGCAAGCTCTGTGATTTCTGGAATATGACTCTGAAGATAAAGTGTCGTTGTGCTAGGATTAAGCCCAAGGGCTAACCAAGAAGCAGCCACTTCATGTATAAAACCTTCAAGCTTCTTCTTATCATGAACAGTAATAATAGCGTGATAGTCAGCAATAAAATAATAGGCTTCGTGATTTTCTTTTTCCGCTAATTCAAGGGCAGGGCGTATCATGCCAATATAGTTGCCAAGATGAGGAGTGCCTGTTGGTTTGATACCTGTGAGACAAATTTTTTTCGTCATACTTCTTCAACGTCCAAATTCTAGAATGTTTTTTTCAGAATCTTAAATATAAGAACTTTTATAACGACAAGAGGCTTTTGTGGCAAGAAAAAATGATTTCTATAAAGCTTCGAGTATCTTGACTTAAAAAAATGAGAGCTTATCTTACCTTTGTAAAATAAAAAAATTGAGGTGATTATGAATATTGATAAATACACAGATAAAGCAAAAGAAGTGATAACAAGTGCTCAAACACAGGCAATTGCTAGGAGTCATCAAGAAATTTCTTCTACCCATCTTCTCTTTGCTCTTTTTGAAGAAGAAAGCAGTCTTCTCTCTAATCTGCTTGAAAGACTTGGAGTGAACTCAGAGGCTGCTTTAGATTATTTAGAAGCAGCTCTTAGTAAAATCCCTTCTGTCTCAGGCTCAGGGTACGATGCGAGAAAAGTTTATTTTTCAAGTTCTCTTCTTCAAATCTTATCAAAATCTGAACTTGAAATGAAAAGGAAAAAAGAAGCTCTTGTCTCTCTAGAAGAATTAATTCTCTCAATTTTTTCTTCGAGTGACTCTTTTGTAAAAGAGTTTGCAAAAAAGTTTAATGTAACAATCATGAACCTTGAAAGACTTCTTCATGAGGACAAAACAGGATCTGGCAAGGGAACTAACAAAACGAGCTCTCTTGAAAAATACGGAAGAGACCTTGTTGTTCTAGCAAGAGAAGGCAAACTTGAACCTGTCATCGGAAGAGATGAAGAGATTAGGCGTGCTATTCGTATTCTTTCTCGAAAAACAAAAAATAATCCCATTTTAATTGGAGACCCAGGGGTTGGTAAAACAGCTATTGTCGAAGGTCTTGCTCAAAGAATTGTGAATAAAGATGTTCCAGAAGGTCTCAAAGACAAAACTGTTTTTTCACTAGATTTAGGCTCCCTTATAGCAGGAGCAAAGTTTAGAGGAGAATTTGAAGAACGTCTCAAAGCAGTTCTTAGCGATATAAAAAAACAAGAAGGTCGCATTATTCTTTTTATCGATGAAATCCATACGCTAGTAGGAGCAGGTAAAGCAGAAGGAGCGATGGATGCAGGGAATATGTTAAAACCCATGTTAGCAAGAGGAGAACTTCACTGCATTGGAGCTACCACTCTTGATGAGTACAGATCTTATATTGAAAAAGACAAAGCTCTCGAAAGACGCTTTCAAAAAATTCTCGTCACAGAGCCAACAGTAGAAGATACAATTTCTATTCTTCGTGGCTTAAAAGAACGATTTGAACTGCACCATGGAATTAAAATTCATGACAATGCTCTTGTGGCTGCAGCAAAGCTTTCAGATCGTTATATTTCAGACAGGTTTCTTCCCGATAAAGCTATTGATTTAGTGGACGAAGCTAGTGCAAAAATTAGAACAGAAATTGATTCTATGCCCACTCAACTCGATGCCAGCTTAAGAAGACAAATGCGTCTAGAAATTGAAGAAACAGCACTTAAAAAAGAAAAAGATGAGGCTTCAAAAAGACGTTTAGAAACACTTCAAAAAGAATTAGTTATCCTGAAAGAAGAGACCACATCACTAAAGTCTCAATACGAAAGAGACCGTTCTCTTGTGAATACGCTACAAACTCTTAGAAACACTATAGAGTCTGTGAAACAAGAAATTACCCAAGCAGAGCGTGATTATAAACTCGAAAAAGCAGCAGAGCTAAAGTACGGGAAACTTCCAAAGTTAGAGCAGTCTTTAGATGATCTAGAATCTCAACAAAGAAAATCAAGTACTGGCAAAGAACTTGTAAAAGAAACTGTAAATGAAGAAGAAATTTCAAAAATTGTGAGCCTTTGGACAGGCATTCCTGTGACAAGACTTCTAAAGACAGAACAAGAAAAACTTCTTCATTTAGATAAGACAATGAAAGAGAGTGTCATTGGTCAAGACCTTGCAGTCGAGACTGTTGCAGAAGCTATTTTAAGATCACGCGCTGGAATCAAAGACCCAAGAAAACCGATCGGAAGCTTTCTCTTCTTAGGACCAACAGGAGTTGGTAAAACAGAGCTTGCTAAAACACTTGCTCGTACAATTTTTGATAGCGAAGAAAATATTCTTCGTATTGATATGTCTGAGTACATGGAAAAACATTCGGTATCAAGACTTGTGGGAGCTCCTCCTGGGTATATTGGACATGATGAAGGAGGACAACTGACAGAAGCTGTTAGACGAAAGCCTTATTCTCTTATTCTTTTTGATGAAGTAGAAAAAGCTCACCCTGATGTTTTTAATATTTTGTTGCAGCTTCTAGATGAAGGCCGTTTGACAGATAGTAAAGGTCGCTTAGTTGACTTTAAAAACACTGTGATCATTATGACAAGCAACATTGGCTCTGAGCTTCTTCTTTCTGAGAAAGCTATTCAGGGCGATGAGCTTTCAGAAGAAGTTAAAACAAAAATTACAAATGAACTTCCAAAATACTTTAGACCAGAATTTATAAATCGTATTGATGAAATTGTTTTCTTTAAATCTCTTTCAACAGAACGTGTTCTTGGTATTGCAAGAATCTTTATCAAAGACCTAGAAAAACGATTAGAAGAAAGAAGAGTGAGTTTAGATGTTTCAGAAGAAGCTCTGATCTTTATGGCAAAAAATGGTCATAATGAATTCTTCGGGGCTCGTCCACTTAAACGTTATATCCAAAAAAATTTGGAAACACCTATCGCAAAACTTTTAATATCAGGAGACAAAATAGATGGAGATAAAATTAGCATTTCATTAAAAGAGGGTCTACTTTCGTTCTCTTAAAAAAGTCTACTGCCTCTACTTCTACTTCTTTAGAATAAAACTCTTGGTTCAAAGAAAAGTTTTTCACATGTTCTTCAATCGAGAGAAGGTCTTTCTCTTGGCTAAACTCACTAGCATATTCAAAAGCTTCTGCTTGGTGAGCTTTTGCATATTCAATTGACTGAAGAAGTGAATTTAAAAAACCATGATAAATTTTGTCGTCTAAATTTTTTTTTGCTACAAAAGCACCAAGTGGTGTTGGAAGATGAAAACGCTCTACCCAAAGTTTTGTAAGATCACAAATTTCATACAAACCATAGGCAGATGCTTTAACTCTTGATTCATTAATCACAACCCCTGCATCTACTTCTTCTTTTTGAATAGCACTAATGATTTCATTAAAAGGCCTGATCACAGTTTCTGGCTTATCAAAAAGAACTTGTAACAGATGATGAGCTGAAGTATCAGGCCCAGCAGATGCAAATCGACAAGATTTTAATTCTTCTAGAGAATAGTTTTTTCTCGAAAAAATTACAGGCCCTTTTTGACTTGCAAAAGAGTGGCCAAGATGGCAAAGTTTATAAATATCCTGACACTGAAGATAAGTCATGAAAGAAACTTTTAGGAAATCAAACTTTTCTTCGCGGTAATATTTATTCAACTCATGAAGAGGATACTTTTTAATTTCAAATGGAACATCACAAGAAACTTTTTTTGTAAGCAAACCATAAAAATTAAAAATATCGTTTGGACAAGGCGAAATAGCCACTTGGATCATTAGAAAAATCCTCTTCGTAATATAAAAAGATGAAAGTAAGCCTATGAAATATGTAATTATTTCTACTAGCCACAGAAAAGAGTCAAACAGTATAAAACTCTCCTCTTTTTTGAAAGAAGAACTTATACAACAAGAAAAAAATGCTGATATTGAAATTCTTGATCTAGCAACAGCTCAGCTCCCTTTTTGGGATGATCGTATGTGGGAGAAAACATCAAACCCACTAAAAGAAAAATGGGCTCCCATATCTCAGATGCTACAAATGGCATCTGGGTTCATTCTTGTGATCCCTGAATGGAATGGAATGACTCCAGCAGCATTGCATAACTTTTTTCTTTTTTGTTCAATGAGAGAGTTAGGGCACAAACCAGCTCTTATCGTAAGTCTTTCAACAGGCATAGGAGGAGCTTACCCTGTAGCAGAAATTCGCTCTATTGGTTATAAAAACACAGGAATTTGCTACATGCCAAGTCATCTCATCTACCGTTATGTCCAGAATTTTTTAGACAAAGATAAAGCGCACGATCAAGATATTATTATGATGAGAAAGCGCACTGAGATGACTCTAGGACTTTTTCGTACATACTGTAAATATTTTGAAAACATTCGAAAAGAAGACTGCTTTGACTATAAAAAATTTCCACACGGTATGTAAACTCAGAGATAAAGCTTGACAGAAATCACAACTCATTTAGAATTACACCCTTTTTTCCCAACATAAGATCTTTTTATGACATCCACTCTTTATACCAGAAGCTTACTACTTTTCTTTATTTTGTTTTTAAACAGCTCTTCTTTCGCCAGTGAAGAAAACACTAAAAATAG
>CANFEH010000040.1 GCA_947445855.1 Zetaproteobacteria bacterium | reverse complement strand
CACCAAATTTCCAGTACCCTCCGAAAATATCATTGAAATCTGGATTGAAACTTAAACCAGCAGCAAACATAATATTTTTGTTAGCATCAAAAAAAGATCCTACATTAAGTCCAAAGTCACCAACACGACTCACTTTTTGTCCGAAACTAATCTCAGCACCGAATAAATAATTATCATTGACGATCATCGTACCACCGTCTACTGATAAAATAAGTCCACTCGATTTAATTTGGTAGATGTGGCTAGTGTATTCTTTTGAAAAAACCACTTCTTTTTCTGCATAATCATGAACTGTAACAGTCATGATAATTTGATCAGTTGTTTTGTTCATATGAACATCGGCGTAATAGTTAGTTTTATTCTTCTCTAGAAGTTCTTTTAGTCTATCTTCATTTGTGAGTCCTCTTTCAATAATGAACTCATCATCTTCAATATGAGCCTCAAGAGCCATACATTCCATACAGTTTATAAGCTTAATATTTGATTTAGAAGTAGCTCCGAGAAGTTTATTGACGGCAATTCTTTCTAGCTCTGGAGGAAGATTGTCTGATTGGGTATAGTTTGCAAAAAGAGCTTTAATCGGATTGTCTACTGATTTAAGATCATTTTGATATTTCTTGATCATTTGATCTAGAGTGTAAAACATGCCTCTATATTTATAGAACTCTTCACCATTATCGTTTGCAAAAAGTAAGTTCGAGCAGAACATAACTAGGCTCAATAAATAAAATAAAAAATTTTTTTTTCTAAAAATGTAATTTTCCATGCAAAATTTCTCCGTGTTATTCTTCTAGAAAATTAGTCATATTTCTTTGCATCGGATAATATTAGATTTGAGTAGAGAGAAATTTTATAAAAAAAACTTGTAATACTCGATTAATTTGGACGGATTATGGATAAATTACTTAAATTATTTGCATTTGCAGGTTTTATTGTCTTGATTGTATATGTAGCTACTGGAGAGGATAATAGTGTGATCTATTATCACGCCTTACATGCTCATTCAGCTATGTTTGTTTTTGGTGGCATAACATTATTAATTTTCGCAACAAATCATTATTCTGATATTTTTGCTCTTTTTAGTCGCGTCCTTTTCTCAGGAGCAATTGATAGAAAATATGAAACTAATCAATTTCGAAAAGATATTGTAGAAATTACAGATAGTTATTATCAGTTCGGTATAACTCGTCTCATGGAAGAGAAAAAATTCAAAAGTAAAACTATCAATGAAATTTTTGAGCAACTAGAAGCTAAAATTCCCATTTCAGATATTGGTATGAACTTGAATCGTTCTGTTTCGAAAAGAATGTTCGAAATAGAAAGAAGCATGTCTATTTTGCGTGCAGGAAAAATGGAAGGTCCAGCTATTGGTCTGCTTGGTACTATTCTAGGTCTTGTTAGACTGTTGGCCGATATGTCTGATCTTTCAAGTATTGGTCCTAACATGGCTCTTGCACTTATTTCAACACTCTATGGGGTTTTTATTTCCTTTCTTCTTGGAATGCTTCTTAATGTTCTTGATGAGAGAAAAAAGAACATCCAAAGAAACTATGGTCTCATAATTTCTTGGTTAAAAGTAATAGAAAAGAAAAAACCAAGTTTGTACTTGGATAAGGAAAAAGTTTATGACTGATTTCAACGACGACTTACTCGAGTTGCCAAGTGATGAGGAATCATCTGCTCATGCTATTGGATCTTGGATTGTGAGTTATTGTGATCTCATGACTGTGCTTGTTGTATTTTTTTTGATGATGCTCTCTCCTCAGGCAGTTTTATCAGATGCTCAAGACGAGAAGAAATCAAATTTAAAAGAAGCTCTTGAAGAAATTAAAGAAATTGCAAAAGAAGAAAAATTTGACAAGTTTATAGAGATAGAACAAAAAGGAAATAGAGGAAAAATTGTTTTAACAGACCAACTTCTTTTTGAAAGTGGAAATGCAAAGATTAAAACTACTCAAAAAGAAATTCTAAAAAAAATAGTAGGCTCTTTGAAACCGCTTAATGGCTCGCATATGTTTTCTATTATGGGCCATACTGATAGTGTGAAAATTAACTCTGCTGAGTTTCAATCAAATTGGTATTTGTCAACAGCTAGGGCTTTAACTATTTTAGATACATTTATTGATCTTGAATTTAATCAAAAAAATATTTCGGCTCAAGGTTTTGGAGAATTCCAACCTATTGTAGAAGAGTATGATAAGAAAGGTGGTTTAATTGAAGAAAATAAAGCTAAAAACAGAAGAGTAGAAATTAACATACAATGAGAAATTTTTTTTTTAGCATTTTTTCATATTTTTTACTTCCTTTGAGCATGGAAGCAACTCCTCTTTACCATGTGTTCGAATCTACTCGTATTCAAGGATTTGGTAGTGCTGGAGCTGCTTTTGTCGAAGGAGAAGAAGCTATTTTCTACAACCCTGCAAGAATTAATCATGGCTCTCGTATGAGGCAAGTGAATATTATATCTCCTCAAGCAGGCATAGGGGGCGTGGCATTAGAGTTTATGATAGATCCTAATCGCTATGGTAAGTTAACTTTCACAGAAGAAGAAATTGTAAAATTAATTCAAACCGAAAATCTTTATATTAGTGCTCAAAATCATACGGGAGCCGTTCTTGATAAAAGTGCTTTTGGAGTTTTAACAAGATCCTACATGCAAATGGAGTTTGTAGGTGATTTAGAACTTTTCGATACACTTAAAGTAGATTCAACTATTTATATTTATAATGGAGTGTACTACGGCTTTAGTCGAGAAGTATTGAAAAATTTTGAAGTTGGGGTTCTTCTTAAAGTTATTCAAAAATCTGAAATTATTTTTAATGAAGATATGATCAGTCTTTTGGAAACAGCTATTGTGGATGAAGATAGAAATTTTTTAAGAAAGTTTCATGGCAATTTAGGATTTGGATTTGGGGTTGATCTTGGATTAAATTATACAATTCCAAGAGAAGAATATGAGTTTTCTTTTGCTCTTGTTGGACAAAATTTAGGGGGACAAAGGTTTTTTGGAGCAAATCCTCCTCCTATGGATAAGACATTAATTAATTTTGGTACTTCATATAAGAAAAAGTTACTTGAAGCAAAACAAGAAATAATAGCAGCTCTTGATTTTAAAGATCTTCTTTCTCTTTATAATAAAAAATTTTCTAAAAAGATTCATTTTGGTTTAATGTGGAAATATTTGGAGTACGCTTCTGTTAGTATTGGTTTAAATCAAGGTTATCCCACAGCAGGGGTTACTCTTGGGTACAAAATATTTGAGTTCGAAATGGCTGCTTATGGTACTGAGCTTGGTGATAAAATTGGGTCTAAACCAAGTGTGAGATTTTCTGCGATGGGACGTTTAGGATGGATTTTTTAAAGAAAAATTATTTTCATTTTTGTTTTTTTATTATTTTTTTTTCTTGTGGTGAAAATTTTTTTGGTGTTGATGGTACAAGGAAATCAAGACCTTTGAAAGAAATCTTAGATGATCCTAAAAATAGTAATTTTGTAAGTCGATTAATGGAAGCTATCAATAAAAGCCCTCAGCGGGATCTTTATTATGATAAATTGCTTTCTCGTTTTGGTCCTGAATTCTATGAAAAATTTTCTAAAGGTTTTGAGAACAAAGAAGATATGCTTTCATCTTTGGATAAGATACCTTCTGTGAGTAAACAAGTAGAAGATATCTTGCAAAAAAAATATGAAGCAGCTAAAAAGAATAGAGGCGCTGGGCCCGAAGCAGAGAAAGCCTACAAACAAGCTGTTCTTTATAATATCTCTAGTAAGTTGAAGCGGAATTTTTACACGGAAGATAATAAGTTTAGTACAGATGTAGCTGATAGTAAGCTAAGTGAAACGCAAGCTCAAGAACTTGTTACGCAGATGGAAGAATACGACGATAGCAGTAATAATAAATTGTTTACAGGTATTGAAAATGCTAGTGGAACGTCACAAAAAGATAAGCTTTTTGATTTCTTTAGTAAACCTCAAAACCGGCCTCCAAGTGCAAGTAATTAAAATTTTTTAGGTTTTAAAATTGATTGATAGAGGCTATCATTAGAGCTAATCTCAAGTGCTTTTTTTATAATAGAATCTTCTTTTATTTTTTGTTTGATTTCTTCTTCTTGTCCTAGGAGAACATAGCTAAATTTCCCTAAAAGTTCTCTCTTAATCCATTTTTTATTTTCCTCTTGATCAAAACTAGAGTCTTTCAGATCTTTGTAGTATTGATCGATACTTCCAAGAGTAGCTTGAATGTTTTCAATATTTTGAGAATCTTTTTTTTCTTCAAGTTCTTCTTTAAATTTGTTATAAGCAAGTTCTCCATCTAGATAATATTCGAGGTGATGATTTTTTACATAATTTTCAAAATTTTTCAAAATCTCAGGTCCTATTTCGATAGGGATTTTTAGTTCATAAAGTTTTTCATAAGTAGAAACAAAGAAAAGAAATAAGTTTTTTTGTGCTAATGCTCGGATAAAAGGAGGATAGGGTGTTGATTCTATTTCTATGTCTGGAGTAATACCTCCTTTGGCCTCAACTGTTCTCCCATTTCGTGTTTGGAAGCGGGAGTTTTTTCCTTCTTCTTCTTTATAGTAGTCTCTTTTTTGAAGGAATCTTCCAGAAGGAGTGTAGTAACGTGCTGTTGTAATTTTCAAACTGATCTCTCTATTTATATTGTAAATTTTTTGAACGAGGCCTTTTCCAAATGATTGTGAACCTATAACGACAGCGCGATCTAAGTCTTGTAGAGCTCCAGCTACAATTTCGCTAGCTGAAGCTGATTTTTCATCAATCAGTACAAATATCTTCACTTTTTTATCAAGATGGAGAGAATTTTTTGTTTCATGCTTTTCAAGCACAACACCATCTTGTCCTCTTAATTCTAGGATTCTCTCTTTTTTATCGAAAATAAGATCAAGTAGCGCTAAGGAGCTCGATAGAAGTCCTCCGCTGTTACCTCTGAAATCTAAAATTAAGGATTTTGCATTTGCTCTTTTGCTGATGTGGAATGCTTTACTTAGACTAATATCAATATCTTTAGAGAAACTATTTATTTTTATATAAAAAATATCTTTTTCAATAAAATCTGAAAAAGCAACATTCTTTAAAGGAATATCTCCTCTTTTTATTTTTACTTTGAAAGTTTTTTTCTCATAATCTCTTTTAACTGTTAAGTGAACATAAGTATTTTTTTTACCTTTTAATTTTTCAGAACATTGACCTAGAGAGAGTTTCTTAGTGCTCTCATTATTAATGAATTTGATTTTATCCCCAGGCTTTAGATTGAGTTTACTAGAAGGGGATCCAGGTAAGACAAAGAGAATGACCAAGTCTTCTTCTATTTTGCTTAAGTGTAAGCCAACGCCTCCATAAGATCCTGTTTTCATGTCTTCGTAGTAGGTTCTTTTAGGTGTGGATAACAAAGTAGAATAGGGATCTAAGCTTTTTGTAAGGCCATAAAGTCCATTTTTTAAAATATCTTCTATATTTTTTTTTTCGACATATTTATCTTCGATGTGATGAGCAATTTTTTTGTAGAGTTCTGTGTATTTTTCTTCTAAATGAGGACGTGTTTTGCTTTTTCTAAAAGGAAATTTATCTTGAACAACTACAAAGCAAGCTAAAAGTAGAGTGAGATTAAAAATCAAGAGAGTTTTCATGATGAAATCACCTTGTAGTAAAAGATATTGGGTTCTTTGTTTAAGAAGCTCTCATAAAAAGTCTATAACATCTTGAAATAAAAGAAAAATAAAAAACAGAATTATCTGAGAATCTGATGGGCTCAACTCTTGTTTTCTGTTATAATTCCGTTTTCTCATGAAGTGTCTTAGTTGTCTTAGACTCAAGCCTTTCCTTGCGGTACCTGAATTATGAATAAAAATCTTCTAAAATTACTATTTATTTGCTTTTTAGATATGTTGTGCTACGCGATTTTTAGCCCCGTTGCAGCTTTTTTGTTTTTGGATGGGGACTATTCTCTTCTGCCAAAAAATAGTGAGAACCGTTATTTGTTTTTTGGCTTCTTTCTATCAACATATTCTTTCGTTCAGATTTTTAGTTCTCCTTTGCTCGGAAAGATTGCTCTCAAAAAAAGTAAGAAATTTATTTTAATGTGTTCTTTTTTTGGAAATGTTTGTGGGTATTTATTTTGTCTCTACGCAATCATGACACAAAATATTGTCTTTTTGTTTCTTGGTTCTGCTACAGCTGGACTAACAGGAGCAAATATGTCAATGGTTAATGCTTTTATTTCATCAGAAACTTCAAGTCACCGTTGGTCTCGAAATTATAGTTTATTTGGAGCTGTCATTGGAACTGCTTTTATTGTTGGCCCACAGATTTCTTCTTTGTTTTTTTCTCATTATTCAGGATTTAAGGTCTTTTATTTAATTCTTCTTTTGTGTTCTGTGATCTCTGTTTGCAATTGTTTTTTAGTTTATTTTTTATTGCAAGAAAAAATGGATGCTTCTGAAGATTCTTTTAGAAAAAAAGAGGCGACTTCCTCTCTTTTTTCTTTTTCTAACTTGAATTTTTTAAGTTTAAGTAAAAGTACTTACCAAATTTTCATATTTTTATTTTTGATTTATTTTAGTTGGTTATCTTTTATTAAATTTTTTCAAGTGTATTTGGTGGAAGTTTTTTCTTTAAACGAGAGTGATTGCTGTCAGATGACCTCCTTCCTTGGTTTTTGTTGTTGTTTCTGGCAGTTGCTTCGTTATTCGTTTAAATTTAAGTTTTTAGATAGTTATAAGTGGTTTGTTGGTTGTAGTTTATTTATGGGGATAAATTTTTTCATATATAATTTTGTAGAAAGTGTCTCTTTTTTGCTTTTTCTCACTCTATTTATTACCTTCTCTTACTCGGTTCTAGCTCCTTCTGTCTTGTCTTTACTGTTTAGAAATGATGATGCTCGCCTGTCTAAAACCTATAAATCTTCAATTAATCAATCTTTGAAAGCTCTTGCTCAGATTGCAGCCCCGTTGTTTTCTGGTTATCTGTTATCAAAGAGTTCTATTTCTCCCAATACTGTAGCTGTTATAGCTGTTTTTGCTGCTTTCTTTTTGATTTTACTCAATCCAAATTCTTTTACTTCTCATTCGGAAGAAAAAACTCTTTAAGCCTCTAAAAAGTCAATGAGCAAGCTGTGATCCCCTGTGTCGTTGTAGACATCGATAAGATCCTGGAGGATGGTTCGTGGTCGAAAACCCACAGGGAGACCAGCTGCAGACAGAATAGCTCTGTCATTAGCACCGTCTCCAATCATAACAGTATCGCTCTCTGGAATTCTTAGATTTTCACAAGTATTTTGAAACCATGTTTTTTTCTCTAGTGTGTCGACAAGAATACCAACAGACTCTCCTGTTAAAAAGTCTCCGTCTAGGCCTGGATGATTACTGTGCCAAGCTTTAGCACTCAGGAGAGTTGCAATTTCTGAGCAAAAAAAAGAGAGTCCGCCAGAAATGATAAAAACAGGTAGGTTTCGTTTGTGAAACCAAATGGAAAGATCTTTAATCCCTGTTTGTAGAGTGAGCTTTTTTGCAGACTCAATAAGCTTTGATTTGTGAACTCCTTTAAGAAGTTTAATACGGCTAAAGTAAGAAGTGGTGAAGCTAATTTTGCCTTGTAGTGCATCCTCTGTTATGTTGCTTAGTTCTTCTCCGAGATGTAGCGACTCTAGAAAAAAATCGATAGACTCTTCGTGAATGCTTGTTCCATCCATGTCCAGAAAAAGTGCTTTTGGTGAGAAAGATCTTGGTTTAATCCCTATAAATCCCCCTGCTTTGTAAAGAGATTTTAAATCTTCACTTTTTTCTGTGCTAGAATTTTTTGACTCAAAAAGGTAGAGTCTTTTCTTTTTACCGATTGGCTTATAGAGTTCTTCAAGTCCTTCGAGATAGTTTCTTGTGCTCGCAATTAGATATTCAGTCATAGCAAAGACCTTTGTTAATGTGAAGCAAGGTGTTTTTTGAATTTTTTTAACGTTAACATCATAGTATGATAGATATTTCATTTTTTTAAATGAAGCCTTATTAAGGTTTCTCAAGGTTTTTGTTAGAGTTTTTTTAAAAAAATTAGGTCTTACAGGTGGATGACTTACAAGCTTGCTAAAAGATATTTTTATTAGGGGAGAAGTTAAAATGAGAAAACCGCGTAAAATTATTATTACTTCGGCTTTGCCTTATGCTAATGGCGATATTCATTTAGGTCATTTGGTGGAGCATTTGATCACAGATTTTTGGGCTAGATTTCAAAAAATGCGTGGGCATCAGTGTTTAGCTATTTGTGGTGATGATACCCATGGTGCTCCTATTATGATAGCTGCTAAGAAAAAGAACATATCTCCAGAAGCATTGGTGTCTCAGCTGATGGATCGTCATGTTAAAGATTTTAAAGATTTTCATATTTATTATGATCACTACTCCTCAACAAATAGTAAAACAAATGAAAAGTACTGCGGAGAGTTTTATCAAAGTCTAAAAGACAATGGCTCTATAGAGCAAAGAAAAATTACGCAACTTTACTGTGAACACGATAAGATGTTTCTTCCTGACCGTTTTGTAAAGGGCACTTGTCCAAAGTGTGGAGCACAGGATCAATACGGAGACAGCTGTGATTCGTGTGGTGGTGTTTACGAAACCCTTGATCTTATTGAGGCTCGTTGTACACTTTGTTCGAATAAACCCGTTGAAAAAGATTCAGAACATAGTTTTGTGAGCCTCAATCAGTTCACAGATTTTTTAAAAGAATGGGTTCCAGAGCACACAGATCAAGCTGTTGCAAACAAACTCTCTGAGTGGCTTACAAACGATGGTCTGAAAGATTGGTGCTTAACAAGAGATGAACCTTACTTTGGTTTCAAGGTTCCTGGTACAACAGACAAGTATTACTATGTATGGTTTGATGCTCCTATTGGTTATGTTTCAATGACAAGAGAGTGGTGTGATGCAAATGGAGAGACAGTAGAAAGTTTTTGGAAAAATAAAGACTCTGAAATTTATCATAACATTGGAAAAGATATCGTTTACTTTCACTCTCTGTTTTGGCCTGTCATGCTTAAAGTTGCTGGTTGGGACACCCCGAGTAAAATTTTTGTGCACGGTATGCTCACAGTCAATGGAACTAAGCTCTCTAAGTCAAAGGGGACTTTTATTAATGCTCGTACTTATCTTGATTATTTAGACCCAGTTTACTTGAGATATTATTTTGCTTGTAAACTTACAAATACAATTTCTGATTTTGATTTAAATTTTGAAGATTTTACAAGTCGTGTGAATTCAGATCTTGTTGGGAAAATAACAAACATTGCATCTCGTTGTTTTCAAATGGTTGGCAAAAATTTTGATAACGAGCTTTCTTCTATGGAAGAGAAGGGGCGCGAGATTTTTGTAAAAGCTCAGTCTATGAGCGAGTCTGTTGCTACAGATTATGAAGAAAGAAATTTTTCAAAAGTTATTCTAAAAGTGCGTGACATAGCAGATGAAGCTAATAAATATTTTGATGAAAAAACTCCCTGGAAACTTGTGAAGGAAGATAAAGAAACAACCCAAAAAATATTAACAGCTACGTTAAATATTTTTCGTTTGATGGCTATTTATTTAAAGCCAATTCTTCCTGTTTATTCAGAGCAAGTGGAAAAACTTTTTTATGAGGAAAGTTATAGTTGGGAAAGTTTAAAAACTTCTTTTGAGAATAAAAAAGTAGGATCTTTTTCCCATCTGGTAAAACGACTTGAGATAAGTTCTCTTGAAAAAATTATAGAAGCATCTAAGCAAGATTAGTTAAGAGAGCTCAGTTTAGATAGTGAGAAAATTTAAAAACATCTTGATGAGTACTAGACTCCTCAAAAGAACTAGAAGCTAATCGCTGAAAGCCTTTGATAAAGCTATGATTATGTGATACGAGCGTGTAATCACCTCGTTATATATTATATTGAGTATTTGAGTAGTCACTTTTTTTAATAAAAAAATAAAAAAAGAGGTTTTTATGAAAAGTAGTAAAGTAGTTGTTTTTTTTGCTCTTGTAGCAGCCCTACAATACGCACCTTTTGCTTTATCATCTGGATCTGGAGATGATGGTGCAAAAGCTTCTGATTGGACAGGAGAAACTCCCGAGGCTCTCTTCGAAGCTCTTGCAACAAACAGATCACAAGAGACTAAAACAGCTCTAGCTGATTACATTCGTTTTAAACTTTCACAAACTCTTCCAGCTTTAGACTTAGAATTAGTGGAAGTTAAAGCTACATCTTTTTCTGAAGATAGAGATATTAGCGTTACAGTTAAAAACGCTTCTGGTTCTAATAGAGAGTTTACTTTTAAAATGGGTAGAAAAGTAGCCGAAAGCTTTGAAGCACAAGGACAAATTATTATTGGAATATGCCTTAATATTGTTAAGTGCATAATGAGCCATGAGCTTCTTCAAAAAAATGTTAGGACTTGGCATTTTAGACTTAACGATGACCTGCTACCAGAAGAAGCCATACTCGTCTATGAGAATATTAAGATCAATATTGCTAATGATAAATTCTTTCGGACTCTCGATGGAAAAACTATTTTTGATGGCTCTAGGGTTGTTGCAGCTATTCATCAAGAAGCTAAACGCATGAGAGACACAGAGTATGTTTGTCCTATCACTATTGAGTCGATACTACCTAGTGAAGATGCTTGTTACCTTGATGCAGAAACAGCAGGCGGTGGTTCTAGAACCTACTATACAAAAGAAGCTTTAACTACGTGGGTTTCAGCTCATGGAACAGGACCTATCTCAAGAGCCCCTGTTAGTCTTGCAGATATTAAGTCAATAAAGGTTCCGCCAAGAGATATATTGCTCGGGCTTCCAGCTTTTGCACAAACTGATAATCTGCCACGCTTTCCAGGGCAACGTTACCATAGTTTACCGGTACCTCAAGGTTTGTCTGCTTTTCCGACTGTAGGGAGGCAGCTGAGTCTTAATTTTGTTGGCTCAAGCCTTCAGGTGATGTCATCAACCCTTGGACAACCTAACCAGGTAGCAGCAGCAGCAGTTGTAGAGGCTGCAGTAGCACCACTAAACAGTGCTCCTTTGAACAGTGGTCCTTTTTCAAACCTACCAGGTGCTCCTCAATTAGCACCTGGAGAAGAAGATGATGATAGCTCATCAAATGAAGAAGAATCTGATAGTGCTTCTAGACCTCCTAAAAATAAAAGATCAAGGAAGAAAAAATAAAAGCCCCTTTTTGGTACTAAGCATCTTGAAACCAAGAAGAAATCTTGCTTCTCTTTTTTTTTTAGTTTGGACATGATCCAAAACCTTTGTCTATCGTTTCTATCTCTAGTAGTGGCCTAGTACATTGAGTATAAGGATTTCTTCCTTATTTAGTACATAATAGACAAGGCGATGACCTTCTTTATAAGAGAGCTGTAAAGAAATAGCTCCTTTATAGCCTTTGTAAAGCCCTTTGAGAACTTCTGGTTTTCCTCGTCCCATGGTATCCCATGAACAGTTTGAAATATCTTCAAGAAGTTCGTCTCTCTTTTTCTTAAGAAGATTCTCCAAGCCGAAGAATTCTTTTTCTAGCTTTCGACCTAGAAAAGAAATCTTAAGTTTATAATTTCTGTAAATTTCTTTTTTTTCAGTTTGAAAAGAATAATCATTTTCTTGATTTTTTCGTTCCTTTGATACTTCAGAACTTTTAATCTCTTTAGGTGATTTGTTGATACTAGATGTGGGAATAGGCTTAACTTCGAGCTCAGGTTGAGGTATGAGTTTCGGCTCAGCTATTGGTTCTATTGAATTACTTTTTTTTGATAACTGGAAAATAAGGTCTTCATAAAACTTTTCATGTATCTCTAAATCGGTAAAAGCATTTTGATACAAAGCGATTAAAGGGCTACCCCCTCCAGGGAGATCTTGATATCCGTAGAGTTTTGCTGTTGAAAGAGCAAGATAGCCTTCTGTAAGAACTCTTCTTTGTTCCTGAAGTCGCAAGATGTCATCAGGGTCAAATTTTTCATCGGTTTGTATGCTTCTTAATTTCAAACTAGGGAATGAGAATTTGTGGAAGTTTATTTTGGCAAAAGTTTGAGCTCTATTGAGAAGGGACATAAAACGTACGATATGAGAGTATAAGCATTTTTCTATTTCTAAATAAAGATTTTCCTCGATTAATGAAAGCGAGCAGCCTTGTGCTGCAGCTAAGATTAAACGATGGATTTCTGAATGTGCATATTGGGAGAAATTTTGATTTAGCTTTGATTTTTTTTCCTCAAAGAGTTCTTTGATTCTTAGAGCAAAAGCAATCTTATTTTTCTCACGTTCAGTTTCAGGTAATGATATATCAGAAGATTTTTTTAAAAGAAAAATCAGGTGACTAAAAGTAGTCTCCCCTTGTTCTTTTGTATGACTTTTGTTAGAAATTTTTAGATGTAAAAGAAGCTCTTGAGCCTCTTTTGATCTATTTCCTTTAAGGTAAAAGATAGCTTCCTGAATTTTCCCTAACTCCGCACAGTAAAGAGAAACTTCATATCCTATATAAGTAAGGATTCGAGTAATATTTGATCTTTGAGGACTAGATTTTTCCAATTGGGATAAAGCTTGTTTGCAATCTATTATGGCCTTTTTTCCTATGTTTATCCCTTCAAGTTTATTTGGTGTGCCATTATGAAGACCTTGAGCAACTAGTTCAACTAAATAGACACGAGTTTGAAGATCAGAGTATGCCCCTATAAAGCAATCATAAGCTTTTCTAAAGTAGTCTTGTTTTTCACTGAGTGAACAAAAATGACTTTTAGCATATTTGTGATAGAGTTGGCCGAGTCTTATTTGAGTCTTCATATTTTGTCGGGTTGATTTTTCCAAAAGATCAATAGCTTTTGGTAAGTTATCATCAGACTTTTGTAGAAGATCATCAGCTTTTTCAAGAAGATTTCTATCTGCTTTTTCAGAAGTTTCTTTAAGTTTTTTCTCTTGAACTTTTTTTTGTATGAGTGAAAATTCAAAGCGTGAAAGTTCAAAGCCTGCTTTATACATATTAAAAAGAGAATCTTCATAAGAGTCTGAAGAAAAACTATAAAAAGTCATAGTAATAA
Organism: Zetaproteobacteria bacterium; assembly: GCA_947445855.1. GTDB lineage: Bacteria > Bdellovibrionota_B > Oligoflexia > Oligoflexales > Bog-1112 > CANFEH01. The sequence continues at coordinate 4,097 of CANFEH010000040.1, read as the reverse complement.
AGATGAAGACAAAAAATTTATTTAGCTTAGTTGTCATAGAATATCCTTTGCGAGAGAAGGAGAAGTTGTTTAGTTAGCTTTTTGAAATTTAGTCATTAGTAATTTTTCTGAACATTTAGAGGTTTTTGCTGAAATTTTTTTTGCTGCAAAATTATTACTAAAAAAATTATTTCGAAGTATAAAATTGATTCATACCCCACACTTTTTTGAAGTGGACAGTATGCCGAGGGTGATGAGTAAAAAACAAATATTTTTTATAATAAGCGTATATTAAAAGACTATTTTTTTCCATTTTAAAGATTAAAAATCTATGGAATGCTTCCGTAAGGATAGAAGTAAATCATATTTTTTTTCAGCATGAGGAATTTTTTTTAGGGCCCACCGATCTAGGAGAGTTTTTTTTGATTCTTCATTCAAGAAGAATTTTTCTGGTTTTAAAATATCTTTTGCACGCTCCAAGGTGGTTTGCATAGAAATAGCTGCGCTCACAGAAATGTTAAGGCTTTCGACAAATCCGTACATTGGAATTGTAAAAAAAAGGCTCAAGTAAGGATCCCACTCTGGAGAGAGTCCGCTGTGCTCATTTCCAAAAACAAGGGCTAATGGTTTTTCAATATTAAGCTCTCTTAATGGTTTGACACCTTCTTTGTGAGGAGGCATAGCAGCACAAAGTGTGTAGCCTGCTTGTTGAAGAGCAATACCAGCCTCAGAAATACTTTTGTAGTTATGGATTGTAAGCCAACTGCTACTACCTTTTGCTACTGTAGATATTCGGTAATTTTTTTTCTCATTCACAATATGAACATGTTGAATTCCAAAAGCCTCTGCTGATCGAAGACACGCACAGATGTTGTGTTCACTTGTCACGTCTTGAATAATAAGGGTGATGTGTTCTGTGCGTGAGGAAGCGACGTTAAGAATTTTATCACGTCTTGTTTCGGACAGTTCTGCAGAGAGGATTTCCCAGTAGTCTTTCTTTTCTTCGTTTGTGTTAAGCATGGTTTTCTTTATGTAAATTTTCTTCAGGAGAAAATTTAGGTTTCTCTAGGGGTTTAAAATTAAATTCGTCCTCCACAAGAGATCCAAATCCAATGTGTTCAAGAGCGCTGGCTACCAGTTCTCCCATGGTGGCATTTTTTTGATCTTTTTTCAGGATCCAGGCAGAGAGAATTTTAAGCGCTTTTTCCCAGTTTTTAATTTTATCTTCAAGCATCTGTTTTTGATTCATAGACATTGCGTAAAACTGCTGATAATGACGGAGTTTTTGTTTTAATTTCTTTAGTTCCAGCTCTGTTTTTTGTTCTAGAGATTGTTTTTCGAGCTGCATTTCAAGAATAGCTTTGTTGTTGTTTTTCTTTTGTTCTTGAGCTTTTTCTTTGAGTTTGCCTTGTTCTTTTCTTAATTTGAGAAGGCTTTTTTCAAGATTTTTCTCAGCATTTTGTGTTTCTAGGTAGAGGCTTTCTTTTAAGTTTTTTGACTCTTGATTTTTTTCTTTGAGTTGTTGTGTAAGGGCTTCAACCTGTTCTTCTAGGTGATCTATTTTTCTGGAGAGTTCATTTTTTTCTAGTAAAAAATTTTCGTTAACAGCAGTTTCTTTGACAGAGGGTACTTCTTTTATAGGAGAAGTAATATCTACTTTTTTTGGCTTTTTTGTGAGAAGTTGAAGTTTTTCTCGCGTAGCTTTATGAGAAGCTTCTTCTTTTTTTTTTAGTAAATCTATTAATTTTTTTTCGTTATCTTTTAAATCTGTTGCTTGAAGACAAATTTTCTTTATCTTTTTTTCAGATGAAAGATAGAAAAATATAAGAACACTGAGCAGTGCAATTAATAAAAGAAGCGCCAATATCATGATGTCTCCTAACATAGAGGGTAAAGGTTTAGAAAAAGAGTTCTACACGGTTCCATTGTGATAGACATTTTGAACATCGTCGTTATCTTCGAGTGCTGCAATCATTTTCTCTAGGGAGTCAAATTTTTCTGGATCCATTTCTGTTTCATTCTTAGGGATTTGTGAAATCTCTACCACCTCAGCTGTGAGCCTTGCATCATCAAAAGCTTCTTTGAGAGAAGGGAATGTATCTGGTTCGCACGTTACTTCGTAGTATTCTTCTTCCTCATCAACATTTAGAGCACCATTTTCAAGAGCAAGTTCAAAGAAGCTGTCATAGTCTTTTACCGCGTCCTTTGCGAAAATGAAGAGACCTTTTCTTTCAAAAATCCAAGCCACAGAGCCATCTTGTCCTAAATTCCCGCCAGCACGAGAGAAAATAAAACGGACTTCACTGACAGTTCGATTGATATTATCTGTTAGGCATTCTACCAGGACAGCTGCTCCTCCTGGGCCATAACCTTCGTAGGTTTTTTCTGCGTAAGCATCTCCGCCAGCATCACCTGTTCCTTTTTTGATAGCACGTTGGCAATTATCTTTTGGCATATTCGCTAATTTTGCTTTACTAAGTGCCGCGCGAAGCCTTGGGTTGTCAGCAGGGTCTCCTCCAGCAATTCTAGCTGCTACTGTGAGTTCGATAGCTATTTTTGTGAAAATTTTTCCACGCTTACTGTCCTGTGCATTTTTGCGATGTTGAATATTTTTCCATTTACTATGCCCGGCCATAAGGTCTCCTGGGTAAGGGGGATTTTTTAGAAAGTCATGATATTCTCTTTCTGGATCTCATGGAAGAACAAACCTTAGCGAAGATTTATCTTCTAAAGTAGGAGCTTTTTCTTAGGCTCATTAAGGTGTCTTCTAATAAAATAAGGTGCTTTTGTACCCTTTTTTGTTATAAAAAAAAAGAGTCTCTTTTTTTATTTTGATCCAAGTGAAGTCTCTTCTCAGGCTTTCTTATATTTTTTTGAAAGTAATTATGAATTTAACAAGACTCTACACAAAATTTTTTTTTAGTATTCTGTGTTTTCTTTTTTTATCTGTTCATGTGGCTGCAGAAGATTCTAACCTTCAAAAATTTCAGACCCCTAAGAAAATAGCTATTTTAGGAGATGAAATGAGCCTTGGTCGAGGGGCTCATCCTGATTTTGATCCGCGAACAGGTTCTCTTTTGAAGTCTTTAGACGATCCTTCAGCTAATAACCTGCTGGAAGAGTCTTATCCAAATCTTTTATGGCCATCGTATAAAGAGTTTTCTGACTCACTGACATGGGTTCTCAGGCAGTTTACTTTATCTCTTGCGCGTCTAGCCATTGATTTCCCAAAGCTCTCATGGGGTTATAGGACAGCTCTTTCCTTGGGTGTGTCTGGAAATGATCTTATTCTTGCAGCTATTCCTGGCGGAGGTGTTCAGTCTCTTAAGAATCAATATGATGTAGTGAGAAAAGAGTCCTCTCATGGTTTTAGAGATACTTTTTTCATTTCTTTGTCAGGAGCAGATTTGTGTGCTCTATCACCAGGGCAGTTAATGCATCCAGATCATTTTTATAATAATTTTTTAGACTTTATTGATTACGTCATTCGTGAACACAAAAAGACTCACAGCTCAGAAAGAGTGCAACTTGTTTTCCTAAATTATCTAGGACTCACAAGGATTAAATCTTCAGATGAGATGATGAAGAAAGAAGTTTTTTTTAAAGGGGAAAAAGAATCGTTTACTTGTAGAGATATTTTAGAATCGAGGGAACAGTTTTTATCTTCAAATCTCCGAGATGGTGAGGTTTCACTAGAACTTTTTTCTCTAGGGAAGATTTTCCCAGAAGACCCAAAGGTTTTTTGTCCAACATTTTTTGCTAGAGAAAGGTTTATCGAAGGTTCTCTTAGTTTTTCTTCAAATTTTGATAAGGAGCTAAGAGCTCGAGAAACCAAAACTGCAAAAGAGGATCAGCTTAGCCATCTAGCTGGTTTGACACGTAGTTATCGCGATAAAATAGAGCAAGCTATTACTTTGCGTGAGAGTGACGCTAGGAATGCAGGCGTGTCTTTATTCTTTGTGAAGTCTACTGAGGATATTAGGTTTGAATCCTCTGATCTTGCCACTAATTGTGTAGACCTTTCTAGTGAAGGACATAAAAAAGTTTTTGAAAACCTGAATTCTTTTCTGAAACAGCATTAGAGTGTTTTTTAATTTTTAAGATAAATCCTTGACACT
>CANFEH010000039.1 GCA_947445855.1 Zetaproteobacteria bacterium | reverse complement strand
ATTTTTATCTTGGGATCTCGCTCAACTCTAAGCATCCCAAAAAATCGTGTGAACAGATGATGGCAATAAAATTTTTCTTCGAGTGCAACATTCTGGGATAGTCGCATTTTTTGTCCTAAAAAACCTCAATTATTTTACATAATTGGTATTAGATGCTAAAGATCAGTCTGGTAATACTCCCTTGATGTATGCTGTTATGAATGGGTTTCGTGAGTTAATAGAGCTTTTAGTGAGTGAGGGTGCTGACACAACTCTCAGGAATAAAAAGGGGAAAACAGCTTGGCATTTCATGAGAGAAATGAAAAGAGATTCTCCAGAAAAATATGCTATTCGTGATATTCTTAAGAAGTATCCAAAAAATAAATTTGAAAAAAATGCTCAAAATTTTTTCCGCAAGATGTTTTCTTGTGTGCAGAAAAAATTGATAGTGCGCCCCCTTGCTTTTTCTTTAAATAAAAATAGCGATTCTTCTAGAGAAAATTCTAGAGATAGTTTCTAGAGTGGTTCTTCACTTACCTTAAAAGGGATAATGCGATCAGGGTAGTTTTTGATTTGTGATTTTCCAAAAGAGACTTTCTTGCTTACAATAGGTGTGTACTCATCTTCTAAATCGAGTGGGAGCATATCTAAAAGTCTTGTGCCTTCTTCAAATGTGTTTTGCCACAGGTCTTCGTGATTTGAAAGTTCCCCCTCTTCTTTAAAGAGAAAAGCAATAAGCTTTGAACGACTTCCAATAAACCAAGAACCCTTTGTTTCTTTTGTAAAAGCCACATAGGAAGAATAGTCTTCAGCAAAAAATGCAATTCTTGAAGGTTTACCTTGTAGAGTTTTTTCTATTATATAGGAAGATTCATGAGAAAGGAGAGCTTTTTCTTGAGAAATACTTTTTTTAAAGAGAATTTTTTTTGTTTTTTCTTCTTCAATTGATTCAATCAAGTACAGTTTTAGTGGACGTCCTTTATTAAAAATAACTCCATAGGCTTTGGCTAATTCGGCAAAAGAAGTAAGCTCTTTGGTTTGAATAAGATTTTTAGATTTTTCAGATAAAGGCATTCCAAAACCTTTTGAAAATTCAAAAATTTCTTCTTTATCAAGAGAGGAAAAGGTCTTTTCTGTTAAGGTGGTGTCAGCGTTCATAAGGGCTTCATAGAGGCTTGGACTCTCTCGTCCTTTTGTTTTTTTGTCGTAAGGAGTATAGTTTACAGGATGTGAAAGTTGAAAACCTTTTTCTAGGGCAAACGTAAGATAAAGGGGAACAAGACTACTACCGAAAGGAAATTTTTTTTCATAAATATTAAGTCCGTTTTGAAAGCTTCGAATAGCACCACTAAAACGGTCGACAAGGAAAAAAGAGTTTTTATGAGAAATAGTTTTTGTGTAGTTCTCGTCAAGTGTCGTGTGAATTCTTACTTTTCCAATTTTTTCTAGGTTTAAAGGAATTTGATCCAATTCTTTTTGAACGAATTGTTGAAGATGGCTTTTTACTGGCTTTTGATAGAGTTGGTAAAGTTTACGACGGATCCAGTATTCGTAGTCATGCTGAGAAATTTGTCCTGAATCTTTTAGTTCGTTAAGAATCCTAGTTGTTTTCGCATAGAAATTTTTTGGTGTGTCATTTTCTCTTTTTGCGGCTAAAAAAAGAGTCTCAGAAAAACTAAGTTCCGAGCATTTTTTTTTAAAAATTTCTTGAGAAGCGCTTTCAAGTCCTATGCTTTTTTCTGTGATTGGTATAGAGTTTAGGTAGAGCTCAAAAATTTCTTTTTTATCAAGTTTCTTCTCTAAAAATAAGGAGAGAAGAATGTTTTCTAAAAAAGAAAACTCTTTTTCTTTCTGAAAAGTGAGTTTTGCGAGCTTTTGAGTTAAACTCATAGATTCATGAAGATTGTTTCTTTCAGTAAAAGAAGAAAGAAGACTCTCAAAAGGGATTCCGTAGTTGGTGAAAAAGGTTGAATCCTCTGCGTATAAAATATTCAACCGAAGAGACTCTGAGAACTGTTCAAGAGGGACATAGTTTCTTTTTTTATCCCAAAGGAATCCGAGAGTTTTTTCGTTTCTACCCAGAAGCTGGGTGTAGTTGTGATAGGACTTTTTCTCAAGTTTTTGAGAAAACTCTTCTTTTTCAGGGAGTTTTGAATACACAGCAATAACTTTAGAAAGAAGTATAAAAAGTCCAGATCCAATAAAAAGGAAGCAAAAAATAGCTAATAGTGTTTTGTTTAGATTTGACATACATTCAGTCTAGCTTTGTCTTGGTGAGCTGTAAATATAGAATTTCTTTATTCGGAAAATTGTTGCTCTTTATTTTGTTTAGTCTCTTTTTCCACGAGGAGGTTTGTCATGAAAAGAATGCATAAGCTTAAAGTTTTAAAAGAAGCTTCAAAAGGATTTGATGTTGTGGGTCTTGATGACCTAATTGTGTCAGAATTTCTTAATCAAGATAATTTTTTAGCTGAGTGTGTAGATGATGCTTATGAACAATTTCAGTACATAAAAGCAAAATTTCCTGAATTCGAGCATTTAAAAGAAAAAGAAAAAATTGAGAAATTACAAAAATATTTTATTAATTTCTATTCGAAAGAAACACTCAATCCCTACATTCCATTAGCTGCAAAAGGCCCTTGGATTGTCACTACAGAGGGGGCTGTGCTTCATGATTCAGGAGGATATGGGATGCTTGGTTTTGGGCATCAACCTTCTTCTATTTTGCCGACTTTGAGAGAAACTCACCATGTGATGGCAAATATTATGACTTCGAATTTTGCTCAGTATGACTTGTCTTGTTTACTGCTTAAGGAGATTGGTCATACAAGACACTCTGAGTACCTAAATCCTCTCGAACAATTTGTTTGTTTGAACTCTGGGTCAGAGGGAACAGGTTTTGCCTTAAGAGTGTCTGATGCAAAAGCTTTATCTGTTTTTGAGAAAAATCCAAAGCGTGAGCGAAAATTTTTGACTTTAAAACAGTCTTTTCATGGGAGGACTGACTCAGCTGCTAGGGTTTCTTCTTCTTCTCTTCCTGGTTATCAAAAATATTTAGCTTCTTTTAAAAATAGAGACGAACTCTTTACGGTTGAAATTAATAATCTTGTAGCTTTGTCAAAGATTTTTGAAGAGGCCGAAGAAAAGAATATTTTTATCCAAGCTGTTATTTTGGAACCTGTCATGGGAGAAGGAAACCCTGGAGTTGGTTTAACTCCTGCTTTTTATCGTTTAGCAAGAAAGCTCGCGAGAGAGCATGGTTCTTCTTTTATTATCGATTCTATTCAGGCTGGTATCAGGGCTCATGGTTGTTTGAGTATTCTTGATTACCCAGGGTTTGAACAAGAAGAAACCCCTGACTGCGAAGTTTATTCTAAGGCTCTTAACGCAGGGCAGTATCCTCTTTCTGTTGTGGCGATGACAGCTGACTACGCTTCTTATTATAAAGTTGGTCTTTACGGGAATACGATGACGTCTAATCCGAAGGCTCTTTCCATTGCCTGCTCTGTACTTGAGGCTTTAACCCCAAGTATTCGTGAAAATATTCGCGCTAGAGGGCAAGAGTTTGTGGAAGAAGGTTTAAAACTCAAAGCTGATTTTGAATGGCTAGTTGAGGGTGTTCATGGGACAGGCCTTCTTTTTTGCTTAGAGATTAACAAGAAAGTCATTGATGTCGTGGGATTTGATGGTTTAGAAACAAAGGCTCGAAAAGCGGGAATAGGAGTTATTCATGGTGGGCACAATGCTCTCCGTTTCACGCCTTGGTTTGGGATAAGCTCCCTCGAGATAAAACTTATTTTTAATAAATTGCGGGATGTTTTTAAAACTTTAAAGAAACACTCTCCTTGATAAGGAAGATTTGTGACCATTTTTAGCGGTATTTTGTTGTTTGTTTTTGGGTGTGTGTGTGGTTTTTTAGTTTCTTTTCTTTTTGGCAAGAAGCTTGGCGATAAAAATCTGTCAGCTTTAAATGATCTTGCAAATCAAAACAAAGAACAGCAAAGACTTATTTTTGACGCCTATTTAAATGAGTTGAAAGCTTCTTTCAAAGAACAGTCACTCGACAGTTTGCAGCGCTCCACAGAAACCAACTATAAATTAACTTCAGAGCAGCTGGAGCAAAATAAAAACGCAATTCGCGATGAGCTTTCTACAAACCGTGGTGCTATTGAAAAAAATATTTCTCTCATGCTCGAAAAAGTGACCGGTCTAGGAGAGTTGATTCACACACTAGAAGAAAAAACTGGAAGAAACTATGGTGAACTAGGAAGTCTTCTTAAACAAACAAATGAGCAGACAAAGAGTTTAATTAATACCACAGGGGCTATACGTGATGTGCTTTCCAATTCTCAAACAAGAGGATTTTGGGGCGAAAAAATTGCAGAAGATATCTTGTACTACGCAGGTTTTATTGAAAATATTCACTACAAAAAACAAATGACACTTTCTTCTGGAGGGAGACCTGATTTTACGTTTTTACTCCCTCAAGATTTAAGTCTTCACATGGATGTTAAATTTCCTTTAGAAAATTACAAAAATTATGTGGGTGCTCGTGAAGCAGGAGAGGATGAAAAGAAGTACGAAAGACTTTTCGTCGCCGATGTGAAAAATACAGTGAAATCTCTTGTGAATCGTTCTTATATTGATCCTGATAAAACAGTTGGCTGCGTTTTGCTTTTTATTCCACATGAACAAATCATGTCTTTTATTCAAGAAAAAGCTCCGGAACTTGTAGAAGAAACTCTTAAGAAACATGTGATTTTTTGTTCTCCAATGAGTTTGCTTTCTGTTTTAATGGTTGTAAAAAAAGCTGTAGATTCTTTTAAAATTCAAAAAACTTCTCAAGAACTTATGGAATCTATGAATGCATTTAAAAAACAGTGGTCTTTGTATTCAGGTTCTTTTGAAGTGTTAGGCAAAAAAATTAAAGAAGTAGAAGTGGAGTACGATAAGCTTACAGGAACACGCACAAGGCTTTTAAGCAGTGTGGTAGAGAGAATGACCAAGTCTCATAAACTCTCAGACTTGGTTGAAGCAAAAGAGCTTGATTCTTAGTCGTGATCTCTTCCGTGGAGTCTTTCTTCAAAGTAAAAGCTTGCTAAGTGTCCACAACCACCTGTTGAAACGTGTTCTGCAAGGGTTTCATCGTCACCAAGCATGCTTGCAGGAGCTAGAAAAGCATCCCCAAAGTATGTCACTCGGTTTGATCCTCTCAAATAAGTTCCTTTCATAACAGCTAGTTGGTCAGCTGTTTTGTAAGGAAATACAACGTAAACAACTGTGCGTCCTGCTTCTTCTTTGTAGAAATAACCAAGAGATTCAACAGTCACTTCTTCGGCATGTCTTCTGTCATGAAGATGAAGAACTATTTGGCCTAGACCTTGTTCAGGGACACGCATTTCTGCGTGAAGTTCATGAATGTAATTGTCTACTTTCTTATAAACTTTACCCTCTACATCTGCATAGTCTCTGTGATGATCTGCTTGAAGAAAAGCAGGAACTAGAAATAAAAGACTTACTAAAAACTTAAAGCTTCTCATGTAGAACTCCTTTTTTTGTTATGGTGTGAAACTTTAGAGATAAGCTACGTTCTTTCCAAGAAGATCGTCAATGAGGGTTTTTCTTGAAAAAAAAGAATTTAGATATTAGATTTAGAGTTTAAGTTTTTTAAAAAGATTCCAAAAACAAAGGAGAGACATATGAGGAAAGCTTTCTCATTTCTTAGCTTTCTATTTTTTATATCCTGTGAAGCCACAGAAGAAAAAGCTTCTCTTGAAGAAGAAACTCCAAAGGTTCTGGTGACAAAGGTTCAAGAAATAGAAATTTCAGATCCTATTGTGTTTGCTGGAACTCTAGAGCCTTCTCAAAAGATTAGTTTATATGGAAAAGCTTCTGGCCTTGTTCAAGAGGTTTACTCTAGTTTTGGTGAGTTCCTCAAAAAAAATCAAAAGATTATGTTGATTGATCCTCAAAAAGTAGGTTTTCAACCATTTATCTTACATTCTCCTATGGAGGGGGTGTTACTAGATCTTTCTGTGAAAGCTGGAGAATTTATACAACTAAACCAAAAGCTAGGAGTAGTAGCGCAACTAAAACAGTTTGAAGTGTCAGTACAAGCGAGCACTCAAGATCTCTTTTTTTTGAAAATTGGTGAAAAAGTTAAGTTTTTTTTTGAGGGAATGGACTCTTCTCTGGAAGGGAAATTTTATGGCAAAGTAGATGCTATTTCTCCTATGGCGGATCGCGACCTTGGGACTTTTAAAGTCAAAATTAAAGTTTTTTGTGAAGAAGCTTATGAGAAAAATTTGCGAGCAGGTACTTTTTTAGAAGTCACTTTATTTACGAAGGTAAGAAAAGGGATCAAAGTCCCTTCTTTATATTTAAGAAAAGACGGAACTCAGGCAGTGTTACTCAGCAAAGAGGATAAAGCAACTTGGGTACCTATTGAAACAGGTGAAGTTTACGGAGAATCACTCGAGGTGACAAAAGGTCTCAAAGCAGGTGATCGTTTGGTCACATCTTTTTCAAGGCCTCCAAAAGAGGGAGAAAAAGTCATTGTTTCAAAGTTATAGGGAGAAAATGCATGAAAAAAATTTATGAAAACCCACTCATTGCTTTAATGATAGCCGCTTTTATTGTGTGTATTGGCCTAAAAAATTTCTTTAATCTTCCTATTGCTCTTTATCCTGATACATCAAAACCTTCTTTGATTGTTAATCTTACTTATCATGATATGACAATGGAGGGTTTTAGAACTCATTATGGAAAAAGTATAGAGGCTCGTCTCACTGCTCTTGAAGGTGTTGAGTTGGTTGAAGGGTCTTACTTTCAAGATAGTATTCGTTGGGAGGTTAGTTTTGCCTGGGGAATAGAGGAAAAAAAAGCAAAAGTTGAAGTGCAAAGTGTTCTTGATAGTTTTGTGAAATCATTTCCTGATTCTTGGGATTACCAAGTTTATGCCAATTCAAGTTCGAATGGAAATCTTTATATTGCACTCTCCTCAGAATTTTATTCTTCGAAAGAACTTTATAAAAGACTCGAAGAGCACTTTCTTGGAGAGTTGAATGCTGTTCCTGGAGTGGATTCTGCTGGTTTCTGGCTTCCTCTAGAAGAATATATCAGAATAGAGTTAAAACGAGAAGCAATACTCGAGCGAAATATTTCTTTGGACTATCTAAAACAACTTCTTATGACAAAAACCCATGATGAAAATGCAGGGGATTTGAAAACTCTAGGTAGACGTTACGAGGTAATCTTACCTCTTGGGATTGAAAATTTAGCAGACTTAAAAAATCTTGTTGTATCTAAAGGGCAGAGTGGTTTAGTCTATTTGGAAGATGTGGCCCAAGTTTCTTTTGTTTCTAGGCTTAGTGATCAGCTGTTAAAAGTTGATGGTAAAAGAGCCCTTCTTTTATTCGCATCTATGAAAGTGTCTGGAAACATAACTCAAGCTTCACGTGATATTATTAAAATAATTTCTAAAGCTCCTCAAGTCCTAGCTGCTCCAGTTGATATGCAAGTTCTTCTTGATCCTTCTTTATTTATTGAAAGTGCTACTGAAAATCTTTTCCAAGCTGTTTTAATCGGTTTTTTAATCTCAGGCCTTATTGTTTTTTTGTTTTTAAGTTCTCTTATTCAAACATTAATTATTTGTTTTTCAATTCCTCTTTCTGTTCTCGGTGGTTTTTCTCTTATGAAGCTCCTTGGTATTGAAATTAATTTGATTTCTCTTGGTGCTTTAGCTCTTTCTGTTGGTATGGTTGTAGATGGAGCTATTGTTGTTCTTGAGAATATCATGAGGAATTTTCAAGAAAAAAAGCCAAAAGATTTACCCAGTCGTATTCATCTTGTCTTGTACTCAGTAGAAGAAGTAAAAAGTTCTCTTATTTCGTCTTTGTTGACCACAATTATTGTGTTTGTTCCTCTGTCTTTTACAGCTCCACTTGCTAATGCTTTGCTAGGTGATCTTGCAAGGGTCATGGTTTGTGTTCTTGTAATTTCTCTTGGAGTGACTCTTTATATTATCCCACCTATTTTTGTTCTTTTTTCTTCTCGTACTTTTGAACCAAAACAAAAAGGTTTTTATAAAATTTCTTTCCAAACAGTTCTTTTTTTTGAGTGGCTTAAAAGAGTTTACTTAAAAAGTCTTCAATACTTCTTGAAAAGAGAAAAGGCATTGTTTTCTTTGATCTTTTGTGTTGCCTGTTTGTTTTTATTTTCTCTCTATATTCTGCAGTTTCATGTAAAAAGAGAGCTTTTAGCAGAGCCTGCATCTGATAAAATATGGCTTCATACTAATTGGTCTGATGGGATGAAAAATTTAGAAGAAAGAGAGGTGTTTCTAAAAGAGCATGTTGAACCTATTTTAGAAAAAGAATTTTCTTCTGAACTTAAAAGCTATTATTCCCAAATTACTAGAAGATCTGCTCACACTCTTCTCACATTAAAGAAAAAAGAAATGTTAAAAGAAGTGAAAGAGAAGCTTGAGAAAATCTTTAAGCACACACCTATAACCAACTATTATATACAAGTTTGGACTCCTGTTGCTTTTACAATTCCTAAGGAACCTCTTTTTAAAATGAGAGTTTCTAAAAATAATGCAGAAGATAATTTTAAGCTTTTAGAAAATATTTCAGATTTTCTTTATAAAAATGAAGAAATAGCTAGCATAGATATTCACCCTGGAGTAGAGAAAAAATATTATTACGAAGTTCATTTTAAGGATGAACAAATTTCAAGAGCTGAGAAGAAGTATAATACCCCTTTAAAAGAATCGATAAAAACACTCGTTGCTAGTTATTTAGAGGGTGGGGTTCTTCTCAGAAAATTTACTTTTGGGGAACAAGAGTATAAGATGAAACTTTTTTATGAAGAGACAGATCTTAAGACCCAAAAAGATTTAAGCAACTTAATTATTCGAGTAGGAGAGTCTTATCACCCGTTAAGACATTTTATTTCGCTTGAAGCAAAGAAAAAGCAAGAAAATTTCTATACAAAAAGAGGAAACCCTGCTTTTGAAATGGTTGTTTGGCCAAAAGAATCATTGAAAGATAGTTTACAAGAGACACGCACAAAGATTTTAGAAAAAATGGAAAAGGAAGAAAACTTGGAGAGTGAGTCTCTTATTTTTGAAGACCCAGGAGCAGAAATTAATGAAAGCTTGCAATCTCTTCTTTGGGCTCTTCTGTTTTCTATTTTTTTGATTCTCTTTGTTCTGCTCTTGCAGTTTGGAACATTTAAAGAATCCTTTATTATTATGCTTGCTATTCCTTTTGGGGTTATAGGAGTAGCACTTTCTCTTTATTTGTTTAAGAGCACTCTTTCTCTTAATTCTATGCTTGGAATTATTCTTTTAGCAGGAATAGCTGTGAATAACTCAATTCTCTATTTAGACTTTTTTAAAAATTCTTACAAAAAATCTTCTCTAGAAGAATTGGAAAGCTGTCTTCTAGAAGCCGCTTCTCTTCGGTTTAAACCTATTTTAATTACAACACTCACCACAATCTTTGGAATGATTCCAATGGCATTAGCTTTTGGTGATGGAGGTGAAGTTCTTCAGCCCCTTGGTATTTCAGTTGCTGGTGGGCTTGGGGTGTCCACATTTTTAGTGTTAGTGTTACTTCCTCTTATTCTTTATCAAGTGGAGAAAAGAAGATGGGTATAAGAGTTTTTTTAGCTATTCTTGTTTTTTGTTTTTCTAAGATTTTATTAGCCGAAACGTTTTCTTTGGATATAAAACTTGCTGAAAAAATGGCACTAAATAAAGAAAAAAGCAGGTCAATTTATAATGAGGAAAGACAAAAGAACAATTTACTTTTACAAAAAAAATATTTTTCGCTTTTACCGACGCTAGAGTCTTCTTTTTCTGGAACCAGGAGATATTTCGTTTCTGGAAACGATCACTCTGATTCTGAAATTTCTTTTAGTCTAGATGCAAAAATACCGAACCCATTCCAGTGGATTTCTGAAAAAAATGCGATCACTTTCGACACAACTATTAGTGAAAAAAAAGCTAGAGCTGAAGAAATAAAGTTAATAGAAGAACTTAGGAAAAGTTTTTTTAAACTGAGCCTTCTTCAGGAGAAAAAGAAAACAGTTCTAAAAAATTTAGCAAGAATAAATCTTCTCCATGAAAAAACGACAAAAAAATTCCGCCAAGGAGTTGTGTCTCTTTACGATTTGAAGCGTCTTGAATTAAAAAGAAGGCAGATTGACAGGTCTGCTCAGAAACTGGAGAGTGATTTAAAAATAGAGGAAGAATCCCTAAAGATTAAAATAGGGCTTTCTCATTCTGATGAAATAAGTAATTTTTTTAGCGAAAAATTAAAAATTTTTGAATTAGAAAGGTCTCTTCTTCTCGAGAAAATACCAAGTGCAAAAAACTATCCACTCTTAGAAAAAGATCTTTTCTATCAAAAAAGTTTAGAAACTGCTAACGCAAAAAAACATTACTATTTGCCAGATGTTAACTTTGGTCTTCGTTATGGGACAGAATCAAAACTATCGCTGCAAGCAACTCTTACCTGGAAATTGTTTTCAGGTTTTTCAGATTACTATGATTATAAGGTAGCTCTTGTGGAAAGAGAGATGTCTTATTTTTCATACTTAAATGAAAAAGATAGTTTCTATGAAACTTCTATAAAAAGCATAGAAAAATTGTTAAGTTTGAAGAAAGACTATGAAGTAGAATCACAAAATTTAGATGATGTGAAAGAGATCTTAGAGGCTTCTCAAAGTTCTTTTGAACAAGGGCTTCTTCGTTATCAGCTTTTAGACGATGATCTTGCTACTTACTTTGAACAAGAGACTATTCTTCTTGAAACGTACTACAGCTTAATTGAAGCCTTGAGCGAAGTGGCTACTCTTTTTGGAGATAGTGACTTTTTTTACCAGTGGTTTGAAAAAAACTCTTAAGTACTTTCCATGTATTGTTCTGAAACATAAAAAGGAAACTCTTTTACTTCAATTTTTCCTCCTTTTATTTGGATAGGGTAAGAGATTTTTTTCTTTTCTTCTGTGTTTTCTGAATTTAAATAAATCACTAAACGGTAATGCCCTTCTATGAGATCTAGTTTAGTTGTTTTTTTATGACTAATATCCTGGGAGTAACCTGTTATGCTACCAGAAACGGATTCTAGTCTTCCGAATTCACTCAAGATGCCAGGGGTATGCTTCTTAAAAGGCTTGAGGTATAAGACACCGGTTTGAAGTTTTTTTTCATTCTTTTTTGTCCAATAAATTAAACCTTTTGAATTTATAAAACCAATGCCAATAGGTCCTTTGAAATAAAAAAGAGAGATGTCTGTTTTTCCTTGAAAAAAAAGATCTTTCCCCTCTGAAAATAAGAAAACATCTTTTTGTCCTAAACAGTCTTTTTCTATAGCGCTACAAATAGAAGAAACGAGAACAGATTGAGGTTTAAGAGTTTTTCTTTCTGCATCAGCTATACTAATAGCCTCTGTTTCTTTTGAATCTTCAAAATTCAAAATATGGGTCCCAGAAAAAATAGGTGTGTCTTCATTGAAAAAAAGAAGATAGTTTTTATTTAAATGAAGATAGTATGATGTAGCAAAGAGTTCCAGTTGTCTTTTTTCTTTAAAAGAACTTGGTTTTTCTACTTTCAAAATAGCAGGGACAAGAATACTTTGTTCCCCCCCCCTCAGGGTAATAACTTTTTCAGAACCATTTAAACTTAAATGATAACTCCCTGGGATAAGTAGTCTTTCTGAATTTAATTTTTCAGCTTGAACTTCCTGATTATCATTCTCTTCAGTTTCTGCTGAAAGGAAATATTTTTTGTTGTGCTTTATTCCAGGAGAGCTCAGTCTAAGGGAAGCTAGTCTTATTGTTTTCGTGTGAGATTTTGTGTTTTTCTTTGAGAGAAAATCAAGGGGCAAAACTTTTTTGTTTACTTTGAGAGATTCTTTTTGGTTAAAAAAACGGAATGTCAAAATTTTTTCAAATACGCTCAAGTGTGGGTCTTCTGTTTTGTTATTACATTCCACAAAAAAATTAGCTTTTGAGAGGCTGTGCTTGGGAGGTATGAACTTGAGAGTGTGAGCTGTGAGTTCTAGATGTTTATTTGCTTCAATCTGAATTTCTTTTTTTGAACACTCTGAAAAAAGCACATAAGTTCCAACTTCTAAGGGAATGGTTTTATTGTAACTTCCTCGCTCAGAGCTTATAAGCGTGCTTGGTTTTTCTTCTTTTCTTTTGTAAATTTCGTAGAGCCCATCTTCTGACGATAGAATTGTGAGTTTTCCTTGGCGAATAGTTTTTTCACAGGAAGAGAGGAAGAAGCAGAAAAAAAAGAGTTGAGAGCAAAAAGTGTAAATTATGCTTTTTTCTTTCATGTTCTGCTGCGCCTGAGTTTATTTCGCAGCTCTAGGAGAGTCTTTATGCCGTTTAGGCAAGCTGCATAAGTTGATTGATTTCTTGTCGTTGATTGATTAGGATACCGTCTTCTTGGGGAAGTTTCCACCTGATTTTAGAGCGTTCTTTAACCCCGCCAAATTCGGCTGTTTTTTCTCGCTTGTAAATCTTGAGCCTCGTTCGACAAAGTTTATGGAGAAATGTTTGCTATGAGCAAGCTTGATTTAGCCTCAGAGCGAAAAAACCAAATTGTTAGTGCCACTGTCGAATGTATTACTCGCTTTGGTTATCAGAACTTCTCCATGCAGGATGTAGCAAAAGCTGCAGGTGTTAGCAAAGGGATCATCCACTACTATTTTTTGAATAAAGATGATCTCATGTTGTCTGTTCTTGAAAGAGTTATTCAGGGGATTGAGAATATTTTGCAGTCTAACCTTGAGGGGCTGGAAGATCCTGTGAAAAAACTTAAAATATTCATTGAGCTATGTGCTGATATCGTGAAAAACACGAAAGAGTATTATCAGGTGAGTATGGACTTTTGGACTCAAATGACTCAAAAGTCTGAGGTTAAAGAAATTATTTCTACTCACTATGAGCGTTCTCGTGAAACTTGCCGGAGTATCATTGAGGCAGGAATAGTAAAAGGTGTTTTTAAAGAGACAAATGCTCATGATTACAGTCTATTTATCATAGCAAGTATTGACGGTATGAGCTTGCAATGGTTGTTTGACAAAGATTCTTGTCACTATGATCAACTCGTTTCGCATTCTTGTCGTTGGTTGTTAGCTCCTTTGCTTGTTGAAGGCTGCTAAGTTTTTCAAAAAAGTTTTTTCTAGCTCCCCCGGTAGCAAAAAATCTTGTTGTCAATACTAAACAATGTGAGGAATTTTGCCTTGCTTGACACCCAAAAAACAACCGAAATCTATATTAACTTAAATGCAAAAATGCTCCCTTTCAAAGGTCTTTTGAATTTTTTAGAAGCAGGCTTTGATCTTTTTTTCTTTTCTAAAAACAAAAGTCTCCTAGAGTTGCGATTTGGTTTTTTTAAAAAGTTTTTAGAAGAAAGCTTGGGCTTAAAAAAAGCTAGTTTTTATTTAGAAGAAAAAATTTTTCTTCTCGAAGCCTCTAGTGTTCGAGGTAAAAAGCTTTTTGTTACAAGAAAAAGTAGTCATCTGATTGAAATCTCAGAAGGAATTGTCTCACAGTTTTATTGTTTAATCCCCTCTTTTGAAAAAAAGAAGAAGACATTTTTATTAGGAGAAATGTCTTTAGGGGAAAGAAAAGAACCTTTTTTTCTTTCTTATGCGCAAATTTTTTTTGACTCTCTTGTTCATTCAAATGATAAAGAAAGAGATACTTTTTTCTTGAGTTTAGTGGTTTATAAAGTATTCTTGCAGGAGGTGAAGAAAATTTCTTTTCTTTGTCAAGAAAAAGTCACAACTGTAGTAAATTACTTGCAGCAAAGAGGTTTTCTTCGTTCATTTTCAAAAGAAAATTCTAAAGTAGTTAATTCTCTGATTTCTGAGCTAGATCTTTCTAGTTGGTTTTATGAGCGTTTTTTTATAACAAGAAATGGAAATGTTATAGAAGAGTATTCTCTTGATTTTAATATAGAACTAGCACTACTTCGTTTGAAAGTTTTTTTTAGTGTTTTTATTATACTTCTTGTGAAACGAGCTTACTTCTCTAGTTTTCTTTCTTGTGAGTTTTATTTGAGACAAGTTCTTTTTGTGAGACGATCAGAAGAGAGTTTTCAACTTTTCCTAGAAAACATTGGAGAAGATAAGTTTCAGTATTTTGTTTTGCAGTTTTTTCCTGAGTTTTTAAATGATGTTTAAAGAACGACTTCTAGAACAGATTGAAAATAAAAACACTCCTCTTTGTTTGGGTATTGACCCTCACATGGTGAATCTTCCACCGTTTTTTGAAGACTATAAAAGACGTTGCGGTATGCGTGCTTTTCTAAAATCATGGGCACTTAGTTTGATTAGAGTGGCTTCCAATCATTTACCAGCTGTGAAATTTCAAAGTTCTTTTTTTGAAGCTCTTGGAAGTGATGTTTATAGTCTCCTACCAGAGCTTGTCAAGGAAGCATCACAAAGAAATCTCGTGACAATTTTAGATGTGAAGCGTTGTGACATTGCTTCAACTATGAAAGCTTACGGATGGAGTGCTTTTGAAGAGATAAAAGCGGATGCTATGACTGTTATTCCTTATATGGGGTTAGATGTCTTTCGGCCTTTGTACGAGTGGATGAGAAAAGGGCACGGAGTTTATTCTGTTTTTTTAAGCTCAAACCCATCTGGCTTTGAGAAGCTTTCTGCATCTATAGAAAACAAAAAAATGGTAACGGAACATTTTCATGAAGATCTTTTCTTGGAACTTAAGGCAGAAGGTTTAAGCAAAGCTCTTGGAATTGTTGTGGGAAGTAGTTCTTATCTTAAAAAAGAAATGGTTTTAAAACCATTGTCTGAAGAGTTTCCTTTTCTGCTTCCGGGTCTAGGTTTTCAAGGTGGAGAAATTTCAAGAGAATTTTTATCTTTAATTTCTAGGAAAAGCGGGCATCTTTTTCCTGTGTCTCGTTCTGTTAGTGCCCTTGGAGATTTTTCTCTTGTGGAAAAGCTGTTTGAAATTGAGAGTTTCGAGTCGTATGAGGAGTTTGTTTCCCAACGGGTAGAGTTTTATAAGAAAGCTTTCTTGGATCTTTTTTTAGAAATAAGTTAGAATAAAACAAGGTGAAGCACTTTGAGTTGAGTATCAACTTCAATGTGTCTGTTGCGCTGCATTAGAACGGAAAATGTGTGATCTATGCCACAAAAATTCTAATAAATAGAGAATAAGGAACCTTCAAGTTTTCTGGAGGTTTTTTTCGTTTGGTTATTTGAGCATATATTATATACTAAAAACTAGCTCCATGTTGTAAGAGTTTCTTGATCTCACTTATTTACTTTCAAACCTCCTATTCTGTGTAAGCAATGGAGATTATATGACCCTCTATCAGGCTACTTTAGCTAGCTCGGTCAAGTTCAATGGAGTTGGCTTACACAGTGGTAAGCTTGTCAATATTGTTATTCATCCAGCTCCTCCGAATAGTGGAATAAGCTTTAAAAGGGTTGATCTAAATCCTCAGCGAGTCATAAAAGCAACTCCATACAATGTTACTTCTACAACACTTTGCACAACAATTGGACAAGATGGGATTAAAATTGCAACCATAGAGCACTTAATGGCTTCTTTCTCTGGTCTTGGAATCGACAATGCTCGTATTCACGTGGATAGTGATGAAATTCCTATTCTTGATGGAAGTTCAGCTCGTTTTGTGGATCGTATCCAAGATGTAGGAATTCAATTCCAACCATTTCGCAAAAAAATAATACATCTTTCTAAGCAGGTCCGTGTTGAAGAAGATGATAGTTATATGCATTTTGAGCCGAATCTAAAGGACTCTTTGCTTATCAACTGTAGAATTCACTTCCCTCGTTCAAAAGCGATTGATTATCAGACTTACAGTTTAAAGTTAACAGAACCCAATTTTTTACAGATTTGTGAAGCAAGAACCTTTTGTCACATCGATGATGTCAATTATATGAGGTCTAATGGTTTAGCTCTCGGTGGTTCTCTTGATAATGCTGTCGTTGTTGATAAAGAAAAAGTTCTGAATAATGACGGACTCAGGTTTCCAAATGAGTTTGTTCGGCATAAACTTCTTGATTGTATTGGAGATCTGGCTCTTCTTGGAGGAAGTTTGCTAGGAACTCTAGAGGTCTATAAAGGAGGTCATAGTCTCCATATTCGATTTGTTCAAAAACTGTATCAGCAATTTTTAGAAGAAGCTCAAGGTGATTTTGAGCTTTCTTCTCATAAAGTAAAGCCTCTTTTGAATGAAAAAATATTCTCTTCTAAGAAGTCAAAGCTTGTATAAAGCTTTTTTGTCACTTTGTTTCTCCTGTTTTTTCCCCTAAATTTTTTTTTGTCTTCTTCTCATTTTTTTTTAAAAACTTCATATGGGTGATATTTTGTTACTTTCTTTCTGGTTAGGTGGGGGGTTTTTAGGTCTTTTCTTTGGAGCTATCTATAGTGTCGCGAAGAATTTTTTCATTCTTTACTCTGTTATTTCAGTGACAATTTTGGTGTTTGTGTATTTTTTGCAGAAAAAATTATTCTATCCCATAGTTTTTTTTATTTTAGGTTTATTTTGGGCTCTTTTACACAATAGAGGTATCTCACCTGAGGCAAGTCATTCATGGATTGTTAGTAGAAATTTCACAACACCTAAAGTTTTTCTTGGAGTGAGTGAGACTGGTATTTCTTCTTTAGTTTGGGGAGATGCGCCTGTGAGCCAAAAAGGAGAAGGGCAAGAACTTTATTTCCAAAGGGATTTTGACCTGTTTTATCCTCTTAAAGCTCGACTAAAAAGAGATGCTTTTGAAGACAGTGAGGCCAGTACCTTTATAGGAGAGTGGTCTAAAAAACTTCAGGTCTTTATTCAAGAAAAAATCTCCAAATATAAAAAATTTTCTCCTTGGCTTCAGAGTCTTCTCCTTGGGGATAGAGCTGAGCTCAGCTATAAGGAGCACATTATTTTTTCGACACTAGGGCTTTATCACTTGCTTGTTTTGAGTGGTTTGCATTTCACGTTTCTTGGTTTTTTGTTGTCTTCGTCTTTTTCTTTTTTTATTCGTTTTGCTTATGCGACACGTCTTATAAACTGTGGTTTTTTTTTGCAATTAACAGCTGCAAGTCAAGTCATTGTGTGTTTTTTTCTTCTTATTTATGCTAATGCTGTTCTTTTTATGGCTCCTGTGCAAAGGGCTTTCTTGGCTTATTTACTTTTTGCTGTCACTTCTTTGTTTGGTCTTCCCTTAAAAAAATCAGAGTTTCTTCTTTGGCTTTTATCGTTACAGTTTCTTTTTTTCCCTATGGCTTTTCTTGGAAATTCTTCTTTTCTCAGTTGGGCAAGTTTTTTGATAATTTT
>CANFEH010000038.1 GCA_947445855.1 Zetaproteobacteria bacterium | reverse complement strand
TTATCTTGGGATCTCGCTCAACTCTAAAGCATCCCAAAAAATCGTGTGAACAGATGACGGCAATAAAATTTTTCTTCGAGTGCAACATTCTGGGATAGTCGCATTTTTTGTCCTAAAAAACCTCAATTATTTTACATAATTGGTATAAGGAAATATTTTCGTTAAGGTTTAATTCGATGAATTGCAAAGCTCTTTCTAGTCTCAAAAAATATTCTTCTTTCTTCATTTTTAAATTGGTTCCTGAAATTTTCGTGGAAGAAGGAGGGAAAGCTCTGCTATTTTATGCTGAAGCTTCTTCTCTTGAGCTATTAATCGAACTTCTAAGTTTATCTGATGGATGGAATGTTACAACAGATCGTGATGAGATTTCAATACGATTGCCTGTATGAGGATTTCTGCCTGGTCTTTTCTTTTTGATGCGAACAGACCATTTTCCAAAACCAGAAATTTTGACATCTTTTCCTCTTTCTAGCTCTAGTTTTACTTGCTCAAGTAGTAGCTCTAAGTGGTTTCTGGCCTCTGAGCTTGAGAGGTTTAGTTGAGATTGAATTCTCTCAGATAGCTTTTCTTTAGTTAGTGTCTGACTCATTCGGAAGCCCCTAATTAAAGAGAATAAATATTTTTGTTCTTCTACTATTACTTATTATAGTACCACAATTTCAATTAGTGATAGAGGGTAGACAATATTTTTTTTTTTGATCTGTTTTTTTGATTTTATTTAGAATTCTTTGGTCTTTTTGCACTGAGTAAGAGTTAGCTTTTGCTCTTTAAAAAGTAATGAAATGAAAAGAAATATATTTTTTTATTTTTTTTTAAAAAAAGCATAAGAAGTTTGATGTGATGATTAATTAAAAATCAAAAGTAAACAATATTAAAGTCTTCTGCCTAAGATATAAAATTCTAGTGGTTTTTATTCCTACTAATAGCTTGTCACTGGTAATGTTATCTTTCTCTTTTTTTTACCATCTAATATTTATGTCTAGTTGAACTTTATTCACAGAAGACCTAGATCCATTTTTAGAGTTTTTATTTGGTAATCTTCTATAGGAATTAGTTATGTTGGAAATTAATGGATGGAGATTGTCGCTCTTGTTCATAATGATTCTTAGTGGTTTCGGAGAGGTGGTTTTTGGTTCTGATGGAGAAAAACGAGCTTATTCTAAAGAAGATGTTAGTTCTTTGATTGCTAAAGGAGTTGATAAAGGAGTGAGTTCTTTTGGAAAGAGCTCAAGTTCAGATCAAAGCTCACCTAAGATTGAAAAAAAAGAAAAGGGAGTGATACCAAAGTTACAAAATCCTAAATTTAAAGGAAAGTCTCAAGGTTTTTGTGAAATAGGTAATATAAGCGATGTGGATCTTGAAGTGAGCGCTTCTATTTCAAGTAAGCTAAGGAAAGTTGTCTTAGAGCAAGCGGATGAAGACAACGAACATTGGCAAAAGCAAATTGCAAAAATTAAGTCTCACTATAGAGAAATTTATGAGAAAAAATTAAAAGAGAAATCTTTAGGAGCTTGTGCAGCTGAATCTGTTGGGAGTCGTTATGCTAATGTTTGGTTAAGTGCCATGAATGCAGTGGTTAAAATATCTGTTGAAACTACTGAAAAAGAATCTGATGATCTCGGATTCTCAGATGAAGAAGATGAAGAAGAAGCAAGCAAAGTTGTTCGAGAAAAGAGAACAACGATATTAAATATCGCACTTCGTTATGGTACAGATGAAACTGTTAATAAAAAAGACTTTTTAAAAAAGATCCTAACCCTTATCGATAATGGGTCTGATAAAAATTTGAACCCTGAGTTCACAAGTGGTTCTATGATTAATCAACCAGAAATTCCTCTACAAATTGTTTTTAGAGAGATAAAAGACCCTGATTTGATTAGTAGTCTTCTGACTGAAATTTTTTTCAATGACGAAAGAACATTTAAGATTGAAAAACAAATGGAAGGCGGAAGAGGAACTGAAAGAGTTCGTTTTGATGATCCAAGGACAGCTCCTGCTATTGTGTCTGTTGAAAAAGATTATAACTATCTTTTAGAGAAGTTTTATGAAGAGAAAAATTTTGCTCCTTTTGACTTTGTTCTTCGTTATTTAGAATCACACGATAAATTTATTACAGAAGACTATGACGATAAGACAGCAGGTATTGAAAATCAAGTAAGACTCCCACTTCTTTATATTGTTTTAAAAGAAATGAGAAAAGTGAGAGAACGCTCTCTTAGTTTGGATAACGCTGGTAATAGAAAAGATAATATTTCTGAATTTTTTAATTGGCCTGTTGTAAAAAATAGCCTAAATCGTAATTATGACACAATGTTTGGAACAAAACTTCAAAATCAATTAAAGCATGACTACGATAAAGAATTTAAAAGCATGGCAAAGATCATAGATAGCACAAGATCTACGACAGACTTAAAAGGTAAACAATTAAAAGAGAATGTTATTGCTTGGACTGAGATGGCAAATTTTAGAAACCGTTTGGCTTATCATTTAAACAGGTATGCCCTGACACAGGCTGTTGAAGGTAGTCGTTCGAATGTTGTAAAACTAGTTCGTTATGCGAGAATGTCTGACAATGAGAAACAAAGAGTTGGACAAACAAATGATGATGCTATCTACGCTGAATTAGCTGTGCTGCAAGGTTTAGATGCTATTTTTTTAAGATCTAACTCTATGAGATGGACACCTCTCATGTATGCTATGTCTCAAAGACAAAGCGAAGGTCTTCCTCTGTTGCTTCATCAAGCAGTTCATCCTATTACTTTGTTTGATGGTGTTGGAAATAATTTATTACATTTAGCTTTCCCTCTTCCTGAGAAGTTTTTAACATCTACAGAAAATAAAGATGATGATAACCCTCTCTCTCAAGTAGGTGCTGGCATTGGTGAGCCAGACTTTGTCACAAGAACAACAGATTGTATTAATACTGTTCTAGAAGATGATGAAAGAGATTCTGTAACAGGTGAGCTTGTTATTTCTGATGCAGATAGAATTCAAGCTTTAACAAAAAAATCAGCTTTAAATTTTACTCCAGTTTCTTTGGCAGCTATGACTGGTTTTTATAAACTTTATGATAGTATGAAGAGATATTTAGAAATCAAAGGAGCTTGGTTTGAAGAGGATCACTCTCGTATCGGCTATCATGTAGATGAGCTTGTCATAAGAGGGATAGAAGCTTTTAGGAAACAAAAAGAAATTTTATCTAAAGAAGATTCAAGTAAAACATGGAGCGAAGAAGAAAATAGAGAACTTCTTTCTGAGATTAATAAAAGAAAGAAACTGCTTTCTGATAAATATAAAAAAGCTATTCGCCAACCTTATACGAGAGCTTCTGGTTTAGCTAAAAAACGATATGAAGAAATTAGAGCAGCAGGGGATAGCTATTTAGAAGAGTTTGATAAGAAAAATGTAAGAGAACAGACTGGAAATCCTTATGCAGAAGCTTTGAAATTAGCTATGAATGCGATGACAAATCCACAAGGAAAAATAGTAGAGAAGCCTTATCAGGAAACTGGCGTTGAGGTGGTGCAGCCAGTTGTACCTAAGAAAAAAACTATTTTTAGTATGTTTAAAAAAGAAGAAGTTGTTCCAGAAATTCGTGTAGAGAAAAAACCAGAAACACATAAAGTGGTTGAAGAAAGTATTTTAGATGGATTGTCTTCTTCTACCTCAGGCATACAGGCAAGTTATTTACGTCCTTATGTAGAAAAACTTGTCCGTCGTTTCTTGTCAGAGAATGAGAATCCTCAAAAAATGCCTTTGGATATTGCCTATAGACGTATCACAGACAGAAAAGAGCAAAGTTTCTTTGAAGAACATTTTACCTCTAAAGTGGTTGAAAGAGAAATGTTCAAAACAATTCAAAATACTATGAAAAATGAAGGACGACTTTTTGAAGCAGAGAAAGATGAAACTGTTGATGAGGAAAACATTTTTTCTTCAATAAGACGAGCAGACAGAAGTGATGATGAAGAGTCTGATGAGGACGAGTCCGGAGAAGATTCTGGTGATGAATCTTCATGGTATGAAGAAGATTCTGAAGAAGGAGGAGGAGGTAAGAAATCTGATGAAGATAAAGATGAGTAAATAAGGGTTTCCATTCTTTAAAAAAAATAAGACTTTAATATCTTCCTTCAGTTTAGTAGACAGACTGAAGGGAGATTTTTATTTTTAGAGTGGAGCTTATGGTGAATAAAAAAACATTATTTTTTTTGATTGTTTTTCTAAGAACTAGCTTTGTGATTTTATTTAGTTTTTTTTCATATGCAGCTTCAAAACAAAGCGGTGTCGATAAAAAAGATAATCTTGTTCATAAAAAAGATCATACAAAATCTGCAGAGGTGAAAAATAAAAAAGAAGTAAAAAAGAAGACAAAAAAGATTGTAAAAGAAAAAACAAAGAAAAATCGAGCTTTTAAGACGAGGGCAGAGGCTCAAAAAGCTTTTATAAATTTTTCTAAGCAACTATTAAAAAATGTAGGACGTTTAAAAGAAGTAGCTCCTAGTGGTAGGATGGAAGATGTTTTTATGAATCTTTCAAGAAAACAAAGGGGAAAAATTGAATTTTTTCTAGAGGCGAATAGACCTGTTTTACAAGCTATTCATACTCACATTGATCTTCATAAAGTTGATGGAATCGAAATTCTACCAGGGAATATTTATAAATTTATTAAGCAAAATTTTGCAATAGAAAAATTAGATCAAAGACTTAATATTGGTTACTCTATTGTGAGATTAGTTGGTGGTACTTATACTCTTCCAGAAAAGAAAGAACCTCAGGTAGAAGAAGGGCTTTTAGATCTTCTTATGAGAGAAGATATATCTGTTTGGAAACCTATTAAATCTTTTCATACAAACTTTATCAGAACTTTAGCTGCTGATAAAAAACTAGCGAAAAGAGTTGGAGGTACACTTCCTGATTTTATTCAAGAATATTATAAATCTATGGATGTCGAAACAAGGCTTGAGCTCTTTCATAATATTCTTGAAATTGTGAATAAAGATTCGAGTAAAATAAATGACATTACTTTAGCTGTTAAGGTTTTTCAAAGCTCAGGGCCTCTTTTGATTAAAATGTTACAAGAGCTTCAAGAAGAAATAAAAGGAACAGACACTCCTATTTCTGAAATTCTTGAAGGCTTAGTCGAGAAAAATCCTATTTATATGGAAGATAAATTTGTTGAAAAATTAATAGCAACTCGTTTAAAACAATTGATTTCTGGCTCTAGCAAAATGAGACAGTTTCAACTTGTAAGAAGGCTTGGAGTAGCTAGTATTGGTCAAGCTCATGAAGTGACAGTAAATGGTCTGAAATACGCATTAAAAATTCAAAAAGATGGAGTGGGTAAACTCTTTTATAGAGAGAAAGAATTTGTTTCAAAAATGCTTGATTTCAATGAAAAATTTGACAAAGGATTAAAACAGTGGATTGAAAATATTTGGGAAGGAATAGAAGAAGAATTAGATTTCAGAAATGAAAAAAAATTTATACAACAAGGGTATGAGCTTTATACGAATTTAGATGAAGGTATTAAAGGTCTTTCTTTGCCTAGTTTTGTTCCTTTAGTCGAAAAAGAAGAGTCAGAACTAGCAAAAATTAGTCTTTTTATGGGTTTTGCGACTGGAAAAGAAGTCGGAAAAATCATGAAAGATGGAGATCCGAGTTTTTTAATTCCTCTTTATAGTGCAATGCAAAAGCTTTATTTGAGATATCTTAAAGTCGCTCTTGGAAATACTGGTGGTGTTAATTTCTACCACGGTGATTTACATAGAGGAAATATTTATTACCAAAAAAGTAACGACATGCTTACCATGATTGATTTTGGAAACGCTGGAATCATTGAGCCATATGTGAAAGATGCACTTCTCAATATGTATAAATTAGCTGAAAATACAAATAGTCCATCTGAATCTATTCAGAATAAAGCGATTAGAGGTATTGGGCAAATTTTGAAAAACTTTATTTTAGAAAGTTTGCAGAAAAAATCTCCTGTTGAACAAACGGTCTATAATAATCATGATAAAAGAGAAGTTATCACACTGTATTTTGATAATATTTTTAATGAAAGTATAACTAAAGCTGAGAGATTAAAAGTTGGAAAGATGATTACAACAAAAAGAGAAAAACTCTTAGAAGAAATTAATAAAATTAATCAAAAGATAAAAGAAGGCGAAGCTTCAAAGGAAGACTCTATTCTTTTAGCAATTAAAAAAGATAATGCTGATTTGATGAAGGCTCTTTCTTATAATAGTTTTACAGGAATTCAAAATTCTTTAGTTAAAGCTTTAGTGACAGATGATTATGTTTCAAATAAGTTGAGAGCTGTGTTTGATGAGCTTAGAAGAAATGGAATTGCTATGCCAAAAGAAGCTATTTTCTTTAATAAATCAAACGTTCTTTTACAGGGTATTTTAGAAAACATTAGGTTAAGTCTGGAAGAATCTCGCGTTGAATTTTCGCCTGTGAAACCAGATGATCTCTTCTATAAATTTTTAAATTCTTTAGGAAAAGAGATCTAAGTGGCTAAAGATTTTTTATTAAAAACACTTGTATCTATTCTTTTTTTTCTGTCTTCTGACGTTTTTTCTTCTGAAAACTCTCGAGCCTATTTGTCTCTTTCAGACTATCTTGAGATGAAGAACTCTTTAAAAGAATGGGGTGCGAAAAAAAGAAAAAATCTTGAAGTTCTATCTAAAGGATCTTACAAAGATTTTGAACTAGCTTTTAAAGAGTTTAAAAAAGATTTTATAAAAGAAGTGTCAGAGATTGATGCTTTTAAAAAAAAAATCTAAGTAAAAGAGCTTCTATAGCGCATCTTCTTTGGTGCTATTTTTTTCTTGACTCGTCTCAAGGGGATAGTTTTTTTTCTTATTTAATAAACGAAGAAAAAGAGGGAGATGGTAGAAAGTTTATTTTGCTTATAAAATCTGGAATTTTTCTTTCTTTGGAACTTACTCATGCTATTTTGGCTCAAGAGTACAGTTATAACACAAAAGTTTTTTTTGATGCCTTAGTAGAAAATTATTCTGAAAGAACAGCAAACGTTTTGTTAAAATCTTTTTCTTATGAAGGATCTTTTTCTTTCGGAGAAGTTGTCTTTGAGAGGTCTCAGTTTCATTTTTTTGTAAAAAGTTCTTTAGAAGAATCCTATCTTTTTATTATAAGAGAAGCTTCTAAAAAAGGGTTTTATAGATTCTTACGAACTTATGTGAAAGTTCTTTATTCTTTTTCCTCAGGTTTGTTTTTTAGTCATGCACGTGAGCCGGGTAGTTTGATTTTTTTAAATTCTCCTTTGCTTGAATCAGTTTTAAGCTTATTAAAAGAAAATCGCACTAGTTTAGCAGCCTCTCTTTTTAAAAAGACAGAAGAAAAAAATGAAAAAAATTTAGATGACTTTCTAGAAAAAAATTTTTCTTACTCAAATCTTTATCGTAAAAAAAGTCTTGTTAATTTAAAAAATTTGTCTCTATCTCATTTAAATAAAAAAAAATTAAAAGCTTTTCTTGTCCTTGGTACGTTGAGAGATTATATCTTAAAACATTTAGGTCTTAGTTTAAGAGACAAAATAAGAAAAGGTGGGTTTGATCTTTTTCTTATGAATTTTTTTTATTACT
This sequence comes from Zetaproteobacteria bacterium, assembly GCA_947445855.1. Taxonomy (GTDB): domain Bacteria; phylum Bdellovibrionota_B; class Oligoflexia; order Oligoflexales; family Bog-1112; genus CANFEH01. The sequence goes on along the minus strand of CANFEH010000038.1, from coordinate 10,326 downwards.
TTGAAAGTTTAGAGGTTCGATTTTTAAATTTAAAAAATTTTTCTTATCACAAATCTCTTTTGCTATTAGATGACGATGAACCTATTCTTTTGACTATTGTGAAGAAAGAAAATATTGAACTTTTTCAACGGTTTTTTTTTCTTGTGGGACCCCCTCTTTTTTCTTTAGATGCAGAAGATAGATCTTTTTTTGATTACTGCTATCTTCTTAGTAAGAATCCTCGTCTTGTTTTAGCTGGTTTCGAAGCTGTTTTAGAGCGTAAGGTTTTAAATGAAAGTATCTGCCGTTTTTTGAGTTCACCCTCTCTTCTTGAGGGTTTGATTACACGTCGAGCGTATAGGTATTACAGAGATTTCCTAGATCCTGTTTTGAATGAGTTGTATGAAATTTACCGCCTTTCTCCTCAGAGGATTTTTCATTTCGAATAAAACAAAAAAAGTTTTCTCAAGCCCTTGACACCGCTATTTTTGGCATTAACTTTCGGTAAAGAATACCAAAGGCCACGAGCTTATTTCTTTTGGCTTTAAGAGTTTTCATCATAATTTTAGATAATTAAGCATTATTGGAGGTTTTATTATGGGACGGATCATAGGAATTGATCTTGGTACGACAAATTCAGTTGTTTCAGTTATGGAGCAGGGACAAGCTAAAATTATTGCTAATGCAGAAGGTCAGAGAACAACTCCTAGTGTCGTAGCCTATGTAAAAGATGGTGAGTACCTTGTTGGTGCTTCTGCGCGTCGTCAGGCAGTAACAAATCCAAGAAACACAGTTTTTTCGGCAAAGAGATTTATTGGTTGTAAATTTTCTGAAAGAAAAGAAGAAGCCGCTAAAATGCCTTACACTGTAAAAGAAGGCAAAAATGGAGGTTGCGTTTTTGAGCTTGCAGGTCAAGAAGTAAACCCAGCAGAGATCGCAGCTAAAATTCTTATTAAACTAAAAGCAGCGGCTGAGGATTATTTAGGAGAAAAAGTAACAGAAGCTGTGATCACAGTTCCTGCTTATTTTAATGATGCTCAAAGACAAGCTACAAAAGATGCAGGAAAGATAGCCAACCTTGATGTCAAACGTATTGTAGCAGAGCCAACAGCAGCAGCTCTCGCTTATGGTCTTGATAAAAAAACAAACGAAAAAATTGCTGTTTATGACTTTGGTGGTGGAACTTTTGACGTTTCTCTTCTAGAAGTGGGAGAAAATGTTGTAGAAGTGCTAGCTACGAATGGTGATACTCACTTAGGTGGTGATAACATTGATGAGCTTCTTATTAATCACCTCACTGAACAATTTAAAAAAGAAACAGGGATCGATATTTCTAGAGACCCAATGGCTGTTCAACGTTTAAAAGAAGCAGCAGAGAAAGCTAAGATTGAACTTTCTTCAGCTCAAACAACTGAAATTAATTTACCGTTCTTAACAGCCGATCAAACAGGTCCTAAACACTTAACTATGAGTCTTAGTCGTCCTGCTTTTGAAAAACTTATCACAGATGTGGTCGATAGAACTCTAGAGCCTTGTCGCAAAGTCTTGGAAGATGCTGGTTGTGCTATTTCAGAAATTGATGAAGTTATTTTGGTTGGTGGTTCCACAAGGATTCCTTTGGTTCAACAAAAAGTAAAAAATTTCTTCTCTAAAGAACCAAATAAGACAGTAAACCCAGATGAGGTTGTGTCTATAGGTGCTGCAATTCAAGCTGGTATCTTAGCTGGAGATGTTAAAGATGTTCTTCTGCTTGATGTGACACCTCTTTCTCTTGGGATTGAAACTCAAGGTGGTGTGATGACAAGGTTGATTGAAAGAAACACAACCATCCCCACAAAAAAGAGTCAGGTTTTCTCTACAGCAGCTGATAACCAAACATCTGTAGACATTGTCGTGCTTCAAGGTGAAAGACAAATGTCAAATGACAATAGAATTATTGGTCGCTTTCAACTTGTTGATATTCCATCAGCTGCAAGAGGTATTCCTCAAATCGAAGTGACTTTTGATATTGATGCCAATGGTATCGTTGCGGTGACAGCAAAAGATAAAGGAACAAATAAAGAGCAAAAAATTGTTATCACCTCAGATAGTAAACTGTCTGAAGAAGAAATTCAAAAGATGGTAAAAGAAGGTGAAGCGAATAGCGAAAAAGATAAAGCTATTAAGGATCGTATGGAAGCTCACAATAACCTTGATTCTATGCTGTACCAAGCAGAAAAAATGCTAAAAGAGAATGCTGATAAAATTCCAGCTGACATGAAGTCTGATCTTGAAAAATCAATAGAAGATGCAAAAACAAAACTTTCTAGTCAAGATGTAGCTGTGCTTAAAAAAGCAAAAGAAGATTTTGAAACAAAAATGCACAAACTCTCTGAACATATTTATAAAAATGCTGGTGCAACTGCAGGAGCTAATCCAGGAGCAGCAAGTAGCAGTAAAACAGATGAAGATGTGCTAGAAGCAGAATTTGCTGATGATGAAGATCAAAAAAAGAAAGCTTAAAAACCTAAGTGGTTTTGAGTGAGGATGATGACAAATAATTTTGAATTCTCATGGCTAAAGCCCATGGGTATTTTAGGGGAAGAAATTTGAGACAAGGCTCTTCGTTCCACGTTGAGAGTTTTGAAAAAGTCTCTAGTTTCTTCCCCCATTTTTTGTAAAAGTAATAAATTTCATCTTCTTTGAAAGAATGGCTTCTTGTCATAGATTCATGATGGATAATAATTTCATTTGTGAGTGTCCAGTTTTGAAGTCCTTTTTCTGCAAGTCTTAAACAAAGGTCTAGATCTTGGCTTGAGAAAGCAAGTTTTTCATCAAACATCCCTACAGAACAAAAATTTTCATAAGAAATAAAAAGAGAAGCTCCTGTAACAGCAGGAATAATCCTTGGTTTTTTAAACCAGAGAGCATCTTTTTTATAAAGTTGCCCTTTTAGAGGGTGAGCTCCTACTATTTTTACACCAGGTGCTAGAAAACTATGTTGTATTGTTTTTTCGTCACCAAAAAGAAGTGTTGAGCCGAGGGCTCCTAATTTTTTTTGTTGACTGGCAAATGTTGTATAATTCTCAAGTGTCTCCTGAGAAATAAAGGAAGTGTCATTGTTTAGAAACCAGAGAAAGTCGGATTTTTTTTCGAGGCTTTTTACTGCAAAATTATTAATATAAGAAAAATTAAAAGCTGTTTGGCATAACAGAACTCTAATAGGGATCTGTTTGTGAATCTCTTTGAATTTTTCTAGGCCTTTTTTTGTTTCTGCTTCACAAGAATTATTATCGACTAGGAGAATTGAAAGTGAGGTGTGTTCTTGTTTTTGCTTCACAAGACCTTCTAGACATTTTTTTGTGAGAAACCACTTGTCTTTAAAAGGAATAATAACAGTGACGGTCTGTTTTGTTTTATTTGTTTGAAGAGTTCTGTTTCTTTTTGGATCGTATGTTTTTTCTTCTAAATCACAAAGTATTTGCGTTTTGTCACTTATGTGCAAATAAAATATCTTTGTATAAAAATAATCAATTTTAGAAAGTAACTTAAGAAAAATTTTTAGGCCAAAAAAAAAGTTTTTTTAAGCATTTTTTTTTCCTAGCCTGTCAAAAAGAATAACGCCTACAAAAGCTAAAATCATTACGATGACAGAAGCTTGTAACATAGGATCGAGAGCAAGCTCACTGGCATACCTAGAAGGAAGAAGATTTTCTTGAAGAGCAGGGACAGCTTCTCCATGTCCATTTGTGATAAAAGTTACTGTTTTTTTCCAGGGCCAAATTTTATTGAGAGAACCAAACATAAGGCCTATAAGAAAGCATAAAAGGCTTTCTTCGTAGTGAGCAAAAAGCCATTTAACAACATGACTGAAGCAAAGTAGGCCAATAGCACACCCTAGGCCAAAGACCAAAATCACTGGAATATTAAGATTAGCTATTGCATTAAAAACAAAAACGTACTGTCCCATAAGAAGTAGGACAAAGCTTCCAGAAATTCCAGGAAGGATCATGGCACAGATTGCAATAAATCCTGAAATAAAAATAAAAGAATAGCTAGGAGATCCTCCACCTGGGGTTAGAATAGTAATATAATAACCACAAATTATACCGACTATTAAAAACACAAGTCGAGTGATGTTCCAAGATCTCACTTTAGAAAGCATCGTGAAGGAAGAAGTTAACACAAGTGAAAAGAAAAGAGACCAAATAATAGGAGGATGTGTTTCTAGGAGCGTTGTAATGATATTTGAAAAAGTGAATAAACTAATTCCAATTCCAAGAAGGAGACTCAGAAGAAAGTTACCATCTACTTTCTTCCAAACGGCAGAGATTCCTTTCTCTTTTAGTTCTAATAGAAGCTTTGGAGTGAAACAAGTGATGCTGTGAACAAGTCGTTCGTAGATCCCTGTGACAAAAGCTACTGTTCCTCCGGAAACTCCTGGAACAACATCACAGGCACCCATTGCTAAACCTTTTAGAAAAACACTGAAATAGTCTTGCATGATAAAATATAACTCCTTAAGTTTTTAGGAGTGTGCCTCTAGGAAACGTGTGGCTTGGATAGCTGCCTGACAACCCATTCCAGCAGCAGTGACAGCTTGCTTAAAAACATGATCAGCCACATCTCCAGCGGCAAAAACTCCAGGTACGTTTGTTTCTGTGAAATTTTTCACATCGATAAACCCTTGAGAGTCGATCTTAACATAAGGGGAAACAAAATCTGAATTGGGAGTATGTCCTATTGCGTAAAAAAGACCTGTGGTTTTTAGTTCTTCTTTTTCTTTTGTTTCTAAATTTTCGATCAAAAGGCCTGTGAGCCCTGAGTTATCGGAAAGAGTTTCTCTCACAGTGTATGGAATTTTAAATACAATTTTTGGATGATTTTCAGCACGCTTTAGCATGATGTGAGAGGCTTTAAACTCTGGGCGACGATGAAGGAGAGTTACTTTTTTACACAGATTAGCTAAGTAGAGAGCTTCCTCCATGGCGGAATCGCCTCCTCCTACAATAACAACTTCTTTATTGCGGTAAAAAAATCCATCACATGTAGCACAAGTAGAAATACCACGTCCCATAAGTGCAGCTTCGCCTGGTAGATTTAAAGTTTTAGCAGTAGCCCCTGTTGAAATAATAAGAACATCTGTTGTGATTTCTTCATTTTTTGTGTTGTAGAGTTTATGAGGACGAGCTGACAAATCTGTTTTTTTGATAGTGTCGTAAATAATTGTAGCACCGACACGTTCTGCTTGCTTTGTCATATTTTCCATGAGCTGAGGGCCCATAAGCCCATCAGGAAATCCTGGGAAATTTTCTACTTCAGTTGTGGTTGTGAGTTGGCCACCATGTTGAATTCCTGCATAAACGACTGGGTTTAGGCCTGCACGTGCTGTATAAATTGCGGCTGTGAGTCCTGCTGGCCCTGTTCCGACAATAGTGACTTTGTGGTGTGTCATAATATTTCCTCGTTTAGAGTTCATGTTACAATATAAAAAGAAGCGAAAAGAATAGCAGTTTTTATAAGTGGTGTCTATGTAGAGGGAAACTTGGCTTATTTCATGCACCGTGACAAAAAGTTTTTATTTTGCTAGTTTCTTCTTGCTTTAATTTTTTTAGAAAAATTTTTATAGATGAAAAAGAAGGAGACCTCTTTTGAGAATTTTACAAACGACAGTTATCTTATTTTTTTTGAGTGTGAGCGAGCTCTTATTTGCTTTACAAGACGTTAATTTTAATAGCACACGGGAAGAAATAGATCAGTCAGTGCTCTTTGCTCGGGTGTCAGATGGAAAGATTCTTTATGAAGATAATCCTGATCTGCCGCTAACTCCAGCTTCTATAGCTAAGCTTTTTGGTGCTGCTGCTCTCTTAAAGACATTTGGTTTAAATTATAGAGTTGGGACTGAATTTTTTCATTCAGGAGTCAATAAAAATGGAGAAGTTCAAGGTGATTTGATTGTAGTTGGACGTGGCGATCCAAAGCTTGTGAGCGAAGATCTTTGGAAAATTGTAGCTGACTTAGATTACATGGGGATTAAAAGTTTTACTGGAAATCTTGTGCTTGATAATTCTTTTTTCCGTGATGCTAAAAGTCATGACAGGGTTGAGAAAGTAGCTCAAAATTCTTATGATTCGCCACTTTCTGCTTTGAGTGTAAATTTTAATAATTATGAACTGGCTATTTCCCCTAGTCCTAAAGTAGGAGAACTAGCAAATGTCGAGTTCTATCCCTACCCGCTAGAGGGTGTTCCTATTTATAATTCTTTGAAAACTGTTTCTTCTCAAAAAAGAGAAAATCTTGAAGTCACACGTGTACTTAAAAATGGAAAAGATTTTATTGAAGTAAGAGGAAACATCAGAGTTTCAAGTCCTTTGATAAAAATTCATCGTTCAGCAAGTCAGGCTTTTCAGTTAACAGGAAGAACTCTAAAAGCTTTTTTAAAAGGAAGAGGTATTCAGCTGAAAGGTGATATTAAAGAAGGGCTTCTTGAAAATTATAAGAATAAAACAAAGCTGTTTTCTTATAAGGGTCAAGCTATGTCTACTTATGTAGATGATTTTCTAGCTTATTCAAATAATTTTATGATTGATATGCTTATCAATCTGCTAGGAGCTTCTTCAGGTATGAAGGGGGATACCTATGAGATGGGTATGAAGTCTCTTGATTATTTTACAAGTAAAAAGTCTTTTCCAGGGAAAGGTTTTTATTTAGAAAAAGCTTCAGGACTCAGCAATAAAAGTCGTATGAGTGCTCGTCAAATGGTTTCTTTTTTAAGTGAACTTTCTAAAGAAGATGCTTTTTTTCCTAATTTTCTTGCTAATATCACAGTCCCTCAAACTGATGGAACTTTAAAAAAACGGTTTCAATTTCAAGACGCTCTGCCTTATCAAAAAATGATTCGAGCTAAAACTGGAACACTCTTAACTCCTGTGTCTGTGTCAAGTTTAGCAGGGTATCTTCTGCACCCTACAGGGCTCATAGCTTTTGCTGTGATTCAAAACGGAAAAGTAGGGAAGAAGAATCAGGCAAACATCATAAATTTAAGAAAAGCCGTTGATCTTGGTGTTGTTCAGTTTTTAAAGAAGTATGAAGAAAAACTCTAGCAGAAAAAATATTCAGAGTGTGTTTTTAAAAAAGTTTAGAAGGGTTCTGTAATGGATTTTGAAAAAGAGTCGCTTGCCTACCACAGAAGAGCGCCTAGGGGAAAAATTGGTATTTATAATAAGAAGCCTCTTGATACGATAGAAGATCTTTCCCTTGCCTATTCCCCAGGAGTTGCAGGCCCCTGTCGAGAAATTGCAAAGAATGAAGACCTTTCTTTTCAGTACACATCAAGGGCTAATCTTATTGCTGTTATTTCTAATGGGACTGCTGTTCTTGGGCTTGGGAATATTGGTCCCTATGCTGCAAAGCCTGTGATGGAAGGGAAAGCTATGCTTTTCAAGAAGTTTGCAGACATTGATGTCTTTGATCTCGAAGTTAAAGCTGAAAATCCGGATGAAATGATTGCTATTGTAAAAGCTTTAGAGCCAAGTTTTGGTGGTATAAACTTAGAAGATATTAAAGCACCTGATTGTTTTTACATTGAAGAAGAACTTAAAAAGTCGATGTCGATTCCAGTTTTTCATGATGATCAACATGGAACAGCCATCATTGCTTCCTCTGCTTTTTTGAACGCTCTTCAGTTAACAGGAAGAAAAATTGAGGACACAAAAGTTGTTTTCAGTGGAGCTGGAGCTGCTGCTATTGCGTGTGCCGACTTGTTCATTAAGCTTGGTGTTCAACCAAAAAATCTTCTTATGTGTGATAGTTCTGGGGTTCTCACAAAAAAAAGAAAAGATTTAAATGTGTACAAAGAAAAATTTGCACAAGATGTCCCTTTTGAAACTCTAGAAGAAGCGATTAAAGAAGCAGATGCTTTTGTGGGAGTGTCTCAAGCAGATGTCTTCACAGCGCCAATGCTAAAAAGCATGAGAGAACATCCTATTGTTTTTGCTCTTTCTAATCCAAACCCAGAAATTAATCCTGAACTTGCTCATAGGACTCGTTCTGATGTTATTTTAGCAACAGGGCGTTCTGATTATCCAAATCAGGTGAACAATGTCCTTGGTTTTCCTTATATTTTTAGAGGTGCTCTCGATGTGAAAGCAAGCGAAATCAATGATGCCATGAAACTTGCTGCTGTCAGAGCTATTGCAGATTTAGCAAAAGAAGATGTGCCTGAAGATGTACTTGCTGTTTATAGAAGTTCTTCCTCTTATGTTTTTGGAAAAGATTATTTAATTCCAAAACCTGTCGATCAACGAGTTCTTTTGAGAGTAGCTCCAGCTGTCGCTCTTGCAGCTATGGAAACAGGAGTGGCTCGTTACCATGTAGATATTGAAGAGTACAAAGAACAAATTCATCAAATTTTAAGTCCTGCAAGAAGACTTGTGAGAGAAGCTCGTAAAAGAATTAAAGCAAAATCTCTTCGCCGTGGACAGAAACCTAGGGTTCTTGTGACTTTCTCTCATGAAGACACAGTACTTCAAGCTGTGAAGGAAGTGTCAGATAGTGGAGAGCTTGATCTTGTGATTTTGGGAGAAGCAAGGGTTATTCAAAAAAAAGTAGACCGACTTGGTTTAAAAGATCTTTCTCGTGTAGAGATTATTGACTACAAAAATCAACTTCATTTATATGAAGAGAAATTTTCTGAAATATTAAAGAAAAAAAAATATTCTAAAGAACAGCTTGAGAATTATCTTCAAGATGAGAACTACTTCGGTGCTTTAAAGCTTTCTCTTGGTGAAGTGGATGCCATGGTCACTGGGATTAATAGGTCTTATAGAGATTGTGTGAGACCAATTCTTAGGGTTCTTGAAAAAAATAAAGAAGAAATTCTTTCTGGTATGTACACTCTTGTTTTAGAAGACAAAGTCAAATTTTTTGCTGATTGTACGATTAATTTGAATCCGACAGCAGAAGAACTAGCAAGAATTGCTCTGAGTGCTGTTAATCTTGCTAAATCTTATACAAAAGAACCTCTGCGTGTAGCTATGTTAAGCTTTTCAAGCTTTGGTGATAGCCCTTCCCAAGAAACAGAACTCGTAGCAGAGGCTACAAGATTAATTCGCAAAAAAGATCCTTCTATTGAAGTGGACGGAGAAATGCAAGTGGATGTAGCTTTAAATAAAGAGTTTCGCAGAAGAGAATTTCCTCTTTGTAAACTGACAGGGGATGCTAATGTTTTAATTTTTCCGAATCTATCTTCTGCAAATATTGGGTACAAGTTGCTGAACCATTTAGCTGGAGCTTCTCCTATTGGTCCTATCTTAACAGGACTTTCAAAGCCTGCTAATGTGATGCAACGCTCAGCTACAGTGAGAGAACTTGTGCATATGATTTATATGACAGGTGATAGAGTCTCTTAATAGAGGTAAGCTTTTAAGAGTCTTGGCTTGGTTAAAAATGGAGATTCAATTCTTTTGCTTTTAAAACTTGGAGTTCTAGATTCATATGAACTTCTGATAAATAACCTTGAAAAGAAGCATCAGAATATCGGTCGGGTGCGCTTGGTGCAGCTTTTCCTAAGTTAATAACTACAGTTTTACTATTTTTTTCACACATTCCATCAGTATAGAGCTCAAATTGCATTTCTTCTGAAAATCTGTAAGCTAAAAGATTTAGAGCCATTTCTACAGATTCACAGGCAGTTCCTTTTGAGTAGGTTTTTTCTAAAAAAAGGACATTTAAATTAAACGGATAATTGCTTCTAATTTTTCTTTGACCAAGTCTAATAAACTTACGAGCAAAAATGGATCCATCTGGTTTTAATAGAAGTACAAGTCGATGATGAGGATCTTCCATAATAGAACCAATTAGTCTAGAATAAATACCTTCCGAGTCTAAACAACTGCCAAAATCTTCAAAACACTTAAAAAAAGAGACTTCTATCTGAACTTATCAGGGCTCTGTATCCTCGATACCTCTCTTGATCAACTTTTTTTTCAAAAAGTTCTTCGATGACAATTTCATAGGGTTTTTGCCATTTTTCAAAAGACTCTGGAGAAGAACTAAAAATATTATTTATGTGTTCGGATGTGTCTAAGGTCAACTTGGGTCTTGGTTCTTCTCTTATCATAGCTATGAAAGAGTCTTGCATAAGTTTAAGCTGTTTAGGTTTAGCATCTAAGGTTGAAAGATATGAAAGAAGTCGAGTTGGATTCTTATTGCCCTCTCTTAATAACTGATGTTACGCACTTTGTAATTTCTGCAAACAAAAATAGGCTTCTTGAGTCGCTTTAAGTAGCAACTTATTTCTCAAAGCAAAATGGTTCATATTATGTTTTAACTTAAGACACTCAAGTTTAAAAACAGCATAAATGGAGG
>CANFEH010000037.1 GCA_947445855.1 Zetaproteobacteria bacterium | reverse complement strand
CTCTGCATAAACTGTTTGATAACGAAGGAGGTCTTGTTCTTGTCTCCTACGATCAGAGCGTTTTATGTAGGGAGGGAGAGGGATGCTTCCTGTTTTTGAAATCCAGTCAAAAAGTTTTTCAGGAGGCAAATTAAATTGTAAAAAAGCTACTTGAGTGTTTTGCTCTTTTTTTATTTCTAAAATGCACGCTTCTACGTTGTCTGAAAAAGTTAAAACTTCAGAGGTTTTAATTTTTTTAAAAGGTTTTATAAGTGCTTTTAAAATAGAAGATTTTTTGGAAATAGGGTCTTCTAGTAAAAAGACTTCTAGCTTGCCACCAGTCTTTGTTTTTGTTAACAAACGACAAGAAAACACTTTTGTTTCATTCAGAATTAGTAGAGAATCTTCTGGGAGAGCATCTACTAAATTATAAAACTTCTGGTGAATGATTTCTTGAGAGGCTTTTCTTTCTAAAAGTTTAGATTCATCACGTTTTGTTTCAGGGTCTTGGGCTATAAGCTCTTCTGGCACTTCAAAGTGGTAAGAGCTGAGAAGATTTTTAGTCATAAGGGCTCACATATACAATTATAAGACACTAGTTTCTTTATGGCGGTAGAATTAAAATCTTTCTTTAGTAACCTAATGAGAAGCTAAACACAAGGTTTTTACTAAAAAAACTATGAAATAAGATCAGCACCCTTTCCCAAAGGAGAGGAGATAAAGTGTTCTGTTGCTTGGGGTTTATAGATTTTTTTGTTAGAATACAAGTGAGTTAAAACTTTCAAAATAACCTCTATCCTCCTTGAAAAATTGAAGAAGGTTTATGTCAGAAAAGTATGTTTTAAAATTAGATCGTTTTGAGGGTCCTCTTGATCTTCTTCTTCATCTTATTCGCGTGAATGAGTTAAGTGTTTTTGAAGTGGATCTGCACTTTTTGACCCTTCAATATCTTGAGTATCTGAGGCTCATGGAGTTTTCTGATATCAAAGAAGCTGCTTCTTTTATCGAGATGGCGGCATCTCTTGTGGAGATTAAATCAAGAAGACTGATCCCCACAGCACGTAATGAAGATGAGCAAAAAGAAGAAAAACTCGAAGAGGAAGAAACAGAAGAAAGTCTTAGGCAACGTCTTTTTCTTTATGATCAGTTTAAATCAATGGGTGAAAACTTTGCTCAATTTATGATAACGAACGCAAAAACATACCCAAGCCAGGAGTCAAAAAGATTAACAGAGTTTTATGACACTCTCGATAGACCTCTTCAGGGGGATTCGCTAACCCTTGTAATTCTTTATGAACAAATGCTTGCTGTCTTAGGTGATCATATTCCAAAGAGAGTTTCTTTGAAAAAAGAGTCTATTCCCATAGAAGAAGTTCTTTCAAAAGTTGGTGAGATTATTGACAGGCTTCAACTTGTGCTTTTTGAAAAGCTGTATGAAAAAATTGATTCTCGCTACGAACTTGTGGCCTATATATTGGCTGCATTACAACTTGTGAGAGATCGTCAGGCAAAAATTATTCAGGAAAGACTACTTGGGCCTATGTGGCTTTGTAGTTACAATATCGATAAGTCGATTTTAGATCATAACCAACTTGTTTTAGCAGAAAGAGAATTTAGCGATGACTAGTGACGAAGAAGTCCTTGAAGAAGTTTCAGAAGAACAAGAACACTTGTTGCAGAACTTAAGTTTAAGGTCTCAGTTAGAAGCTCTTATTTTTGCATCTCCTAAAGCTTTGAGTGTAGGAGAGCTTTTAGATTTAGTAGGAGAGAGATTTTCAAAAGAAGATCTCGAGGAAGTTTTGCAGAATCTTGTTTTGCACTACAAAGAAAGTGACACAGGAATTTTTATTGAACTAACAGCTACAGGCGAGTATCAATTTCGCACAAAAAGCGAATACTCACCTCTCATGGAAAAGCTTTTTTCCACAAGACCCAGAACTCTTTCAAGGGCTGCTCAGGAGACTCTTGCTATCATTGCTTACAGGCAGCCTGTGACAAGAGCTGACATCGAATTTATTCGTGGAGTGGATGCAGGGAGTATTATTAAAAATCTTCTGGACAGAGATCTTGTGAAGTGTGTTGGCAGAAAAGAAGAGGTCGGACGCCCTATGCTTTTTGGGACAACCCACCAATTTTTAAATGTTTTTCAGATTTCTAAAATTTCTGACCTCCCTCCTCTTGAGTCGTTTCAACCGTCTAAGGAAGTTCTTGATGTTGCGGCTGAAAAAAGCGCTGGCAATGATCAAGATAACATGTTATAATCCACTGTATTTGCCTGTATCCTAAAGCTTTTTAGCTTAGCTATTCTTATCCTAGAGAGGATATTGGCATCCTGTTTTCATTTTTTTAATTTAAAGTTTTTAGTCATGCGTATTCAAAAATGGCTTTCTGAGCTCGGAGTTTTATCTCGTAGGCAAGCAGAAGCTTACATCAAAGAAAATCGTATTCAGGTAAATGGCGTTCCTGCCACAATAGGAATGCTAGTTAATTCTGACGACGATCAAATAACAATAGATGGTAAGCTTCAAAGGAAAGCAGAAGGAAAGCCGTCTAAAGTTTATTTGGCTTTTAACAAGCCTGATTTTACTCTCGTTTCTAGAACTCCTCAAAATGGAATGGAAACAATTTATGATGTTAGCTCTCTTAGAAAAATACCTTTTCGTCTAAATGCTGTAGGACGACTTGATTATAGAACTGAAGGTTTACTTCTTCTCACAAACGATGGGGAGCTTATTCATAAACTTTCTCATCCTAGTAGTGGTGCTTCTCGGGTCTACCATGTGTTAGTTTCTAAAAAGCTAACAAAGGAAGAGCTCGATTTACTCAACTCTCAGGGACTTATTTTAGATGGGCGTCCAGTGCGCTGCGAAGTGAGTTCTTTTTGTCGAGCTCGACTTGGCAAAACAGTTGGATCCTGGTATGAGGTAACTGTTTTTGAAGGCCGTAACCGATTGATACGACGAATGTTTGAAAAACTAGAGCGCCGAGTTGTTCGCTTAGTTCGCATCAGTTATGCAGGGGTTAATTTACCTCAAGAGTTAAAACCGGGAGCTTATGAAGCTCTTAGTTCAGAAGAAGTGGCTCGTTTGAAAAGATACATGCAGTAGAAGATACATTTATTATTCTTGGTTTTCTTAAGTTGCGTTAATTCTTGCTCAGGTGGTTTGTTGTATCTGTTACGTCGGTTCGTGCAGAAAATTTTCTTCCTGAGTGTTTAATCACTTTTTTGGAGGATGTTGTTGTATGTTGCAGAAGCTGAAAACTACTTTGTGGGGAGACCTGTCGGGAGACGAATTCAAACGGTATTCCATGTTGTCTGTCACGTTGCTCTTTATTATCGGAACTTATTGGCTTATGAGGCCACTTAAAGACGGTATTTTTGCAACTATTGTTGGTGTTGATTTTTTACCTTATGCTAAAATGGTTTCTTTTGTTTGTATTTTACCGATTGTTTTAGGCTATGCTAAGCTTGTTGATCTTTTTGAAAAACAAAAATTATTTTATATTCTTTGTATTTTTTATTCTCTTCTCTTTCTTGTGATCAGTTACTTTTTAAAACACCCAGACATTGGACTTCCAAATACAGAAGCAAGTGGAGATCGACTTTTAGGTTGGATTGTCTACATTGCGGTCGAAAGTTTTGGCTCACTTTTAGTTTCTTTATTCTGGTCTTTTGTAGCTAGTAACACAGATGCTGCTTCAGCTAAAAGAGGCTATGGTCTTATTATTTTTGGAGCACAAATTGGTTCTATGGCTGGTCCTCTTATGGCAACAAGAGCAGAAATGTTTGGGTTACCTTTGTTGACTTTCCTTGTTGGTCTTTTACTTTTACTTGTTCCTGTTTTTATAAAACTTTTTATTGTTGCATACCCAAACGCTGCTGAAACAAGCATTAAGGGCACTAAAAAGACAAGTCCATGGGAAGGTCTAAGGCTTATTGTCACAAGAAGTTATCTTCTTGGGGTTCTTGCTATTTCTACAATTTATGAAGTGGTAGCTACTTATTTTGACATGAATTTTAAAATACTTGCAAAAACTGTTTATACAAACTCAGAGGCTTACACAGCTTATTTAGGTTGGTTTGGTTTTTCTACAAACTTGATGACTTTTGTTTTGGCTATTGTGGGAACAAGTTTTTTCATTAGAAGTTTTGGTTTAACTTTCTGTCTTGTCGCTTATCCTGTGTGTTCTGCTATTTTGTTAGCAATTTGTGTTTCTTTTTCTACAGTGCTCCCTGTGTTCTTTGTAGCTACTCTTGTGATGAAAGCTTTGAGCTATGCTCTTAACAACCCGTGCAAAGAGATCATGTACATTCCAACCAGCAAGGATGTGAAGTTTAAAGCTAAAAGCGCTATTGACATGTTTGGCGGCCGTTCTGCAAAAGCTGTAGGAGCTGGAGTTGCCGCACTTGCCACTCAAAGCTTTATTATAGGGCCAGTAGTTTCTTTTGCATTTATCGGTCTTTGGGGTGTTTCTGCTCTTTTCGTAGGACGTAAGAACAAAAAGCTTACAGACATGAATGCTACCATCGAGTAAGATAGCCTCATATTTAATACACTGTTAAAGGTGCTTACTGACATTATAGATATTCTAACTTCTTTCTTAAAAAAAAAGAGGTTAGAAAGAGGAGATTTTCTTAATGGCTCTTATTAATGAGCTGAGAAATAAATTTAGTCGCTCACGTCAAAAACCAGTTTCAGTAGATTCGTTTATCTACTCGTTGTCTGAGGAGAGTGAGCTCTTAAGAAAGTCTCACAAGCTGAGAGAAGAAAGTCTTTATCCTTCTTTAAAAACTTGTTTAGGAGAAGAGGGATCAAAGACTATCAAAGAAGTGTTGGAGGATGTTTTTTCTTGGCATAAAGAAAAATCAAAAAACATTCTTTCTGAAAACGACACTCTTGATTACGTGAAAATGATTTCTGTCAGCCATTCTCTTGCTTCTCTTTGTTTTGATTTAGATCGAGTGATCACAGAATTTTCTTGTGAATACCCTTTTCTTGATAAAATAAAAAAAGAAAAAATTGTTATAGAAGTTTTAGAAGAAGAGACCAAAAAAAACTTAGAAGAAGAGACCGAAAAAAGTTTAGAAGAAACCTTAGTAGTGGAAGAGTTGGTAGAGGGGCCTTTAGTGCTTCTGCGCTCTGAACTTATCTCTTTGCTTGAAAAGTATTTTTTTTCTTACAAAGATTATCTCTTAGCTTTTCTTGACTGGTCTCATAAGAAGGTTTTTAAAAGAGAATTTGATTTTGACTCTTTGCCTCCAAGTGGAAGAGCTCTTGGTTTGATTAAAAGATGTTTTCCTTCGAGTGAACTTGTTTGGGGAAAAAAAGCTTCTTTTCAGCCAGAAAGAACTGAATCTTCAGACAGACCTTCTCATCAGGATGAAAAAAAAGCTATGGATGAAGTCCACGAAGCTCTTCGTCAATTGAAGCGTGATAAGCGTCTAACTTCCCTTCAGCTAAAACCTCAAAATAGCTATCTGAGACGTCTTCAACACAGCTTAATTGTGTCAAAAGGTTTTGACTCAAAGTCTTCTGGAGTAGAGCCTCAGCGATTCATTATGATCCAAAAAAAGAAGGATGAGTGATTCTAGGAAGGTAGAGATTCTTCGCTTCGTTCAGAATGACAAACAACCCTCAGAATGAGAAATTGCGGACCCTGTCATGCTTTGAGCGACCCTTGTCATCTTGAGCGCAGCGAAAGATCTCCTTTGTTTTGGGCTTGGGAGATTCTTCGGGCATAAATGCCCTCAGAATGACAAAGGTAAACCCCTCAGAATGACAAAGGTAAACCCCTCAGAATGACAAAGGTAAACCCCTCAGAATGACAAAGCTAATACCAATTATTTTACATAATTGGTATTAGCCCAAGAATATAATGCTGTTGCAAAAAAAGCTTTAAATGAAGCACAAAAAGCTTCTCAGGCTGATCCTTCTAACCCAAGTAAGACTCATGCACTCGAAGCTGCAAAGAAGAATTTTACAGATCTTAATAAGGCTTTTTTACCGATGAAGGAACCTTATACTGAAGCAGATCGTCTTGTGATGGACTTTTCTACGAAGGCAAATTCTGCTAAAGCTCTTGCTATAGAAGCTTCCAAGGCTGCTCAAGCTGCTCTACCTAAGACGAAGTAGAGAGTTTTCTAGGGGGGGAGATTCTTCCCCTTCATTTCATTCAGGGTCAGAATGACAAAGGTGTAAACCCCTCAGAATGACTGTTGCGAGAAATTCTTCAGGAGTTTTTTTAGTAAGCATTTCTGTTATAAAAACCAACGTAAAGAGTTTTTATCAAGATTTTAAAATCAAAGCTTAAAGACCAATTCTGGATGTAGTGGAGATCGTGTTCGATTCTTTTTTTGATATCAGTGTCCCCTCTGTAGCCATTGATTTGGGCCCAACCTGTGATGCCTGCTTTTACTCTATGTCTCAGCATATATTGAGGGATGTGTTGTCTAAATTCATGGACAAAGTGAGGACGCTCAGGTCTTGGACCCACGAGGCTCATATCTCCTGTGAGAACGTTGATGAATTGAGGGATTTCGTCGAGACTTGTTTTTCTTAAAATTTTTCCAACCCATGTGCATCTCGCGTCTTGTTTTGTGGTCCAAGTTTTATCACTTTCATATTTTTTTGCTTCTTTCATAGTTCTAAATTTTAAAATATGAAAAGGTCTTCCATCAAGGCCGATACGTTCTTGGGTGAAAAGTATAGGCCCTTTTGAAGTGAGTTTTATAACAAGAGCAATTAAGAATGCAGGAAGAGCAAATAGCAAACAAGCAAAGAGGCTCCCTAAGATGTCAACTATTCTTTTTGTGAGTACTCCATGAGAAGATTCAAGAGGATTTTTGTGAACAGAAAGACAGGGGTGCGCTCCAATGAATTCTATATCACATTGAAACTCGCTCAGAGCTAGGGTGTCTGGAATGATTTTTATACTGGGAACTTGGTGGATTAATTTTTTTAGGCATTCACCTGTTTGTTCGTAGGAGCTAGGTGGGAAACTTATGATAACTTCTTCACACTGTTTTTCCATCAAGAAGTTAACCCAATTCTTTGGTTCTTCTATGAGTGCAAACTCTTCTTCTATCAGTCCTGCTTTCGCGTCTTCTTGGTCTTTTTCTTTGCCCATAAGGATCACTCCCAGTATCTGTACAACCATGGACTTACTTTCCATTACAGACTTTGTGTAAGTCCCTAAGTTTTTCCCTGATCCAATTACAAGAATTCGTCTAGGAGGAATATTTTTTTGATTTTTACGAAAAAAATAATTAAGAATAGTTGTTAAAAGACAAGCTGAAGAAAATTGTAAAAATAAAAAAACAAAAAGAACAAGTCTAGAATACTTGTATTCATTGTAAAAATAGCTGAGCACAATAAAAATTAGAGTTGAGAGAAGACAGAGTCTTAAAAGCCAAACAACTTCGTCAAAGGTTATATTTCTGTGAGCTCGAGACGACACTGGTTTTAGAAATAAATAGGCTAAAAACCAGCTAAAACCAATAAAAGGAATTAGTTTTAGATAGAGAGCTAAATCAGGCTTGCCTTTGTCTAAAGGGAAAAATCCACTAAACCTAATATAGAAGGAAACAATCCAAACTAAGCTCATAAGAACGAGATAGTTTATAAGATAAATTAAGCGAACCGTATTTTTTTTGTACAAAATCAACTCTCTTTCATTAGTTTTTCGATACAGTTTCTAAAAGAGTTCTGAAAATTTTCTTTTGAAAACCGAAGAGATGTTTCTTTGATAGTGTCTTTCTTAAATTCTAGTTTTTCATATCTTGTGACGGCCTCTAAAATGGATTCTGTTGTTTTTTCTTCAAAAAAAATTCCGTTCTTCTCTTCTTCGATAAAGTCAAGTGCTCCGCCGCTTTTATGAGCTATGACAGGAGTCCCAAGAGCGAAAGACTCAATAGCTGTGAGTCCAAAATCTTCTGTTCCAGGAAAAATCAAAGCTTTTGCTCCTGCGAGCGCTTTGTAGACTTCATGACTAGGAAGATGGCCTTTGAAAACAATGTTTGTTTTTGCTAGTTTTTTTAAATGCTTAAATTCAGACCCTTTTCCTACAACCCAGAGTGTTTTATTTGTTTGATTAAAAGCTTTTATAGCGAGTTCAAAATTTTTGTAAGGGACAAGAGCTCCTAAGACTAAAAAATAATTCTCTTTTGGAAGAAAATTTTCATTTAAAGATATTTTTGTTTTATCCATATCAGGTGAAGGAAAGATAACTTCTGAATCTCTTCTGTAGTAACGTTTTACACGTTTTTGAACAAAAGAAGAATTGCTTAAAAAAAGATCGACACGTTGACTACTTGTCGTGTCCCATAGTCTTAAATTTTTCAAAAAAAGACTGAGTAAAAAATTAAGAAAAGGTAGCTTAGCTAAACTTGAGAAATAAAAACTTCTTTGATCCCAAATATAGCGCATAGGAGAGTGAATATAACAAATATGTTTTGCTGACGGATCGGGAATGATTCCTTTTGCTACGCAGGAAGAAGAACTTATAATAAGATCATACCCTGTGAGATCAAACTCTTCTATAAATTGTGGCAGAAGTGGTAAAAGAAATTTTCTAATTAATCTAAAAGAGTTAAGCCTCTTCGGGTAGATAATCTTCTTACTTGTGAGTGATTTTGGTAGATTTTTTTTATCATAAAAGAGGGTGTAAATAGGAGCATCAGGGTAGAGTTCGCAGATAGATTCTAAAACTTTTTCTCCACCACGATAACTAATGAGCCAGTCATGAATAATTGCAACTTTTAGCGTTTTTAGCTCAAACATATTGCATCTCATTTAAATACCAAGTTGTGGAAAATTCTTAATCATTAAAACTTATTACGCCAAATATAGGAAGGAAAAAGATAAGGATTTGTCTTATGTTTGCTTCAAATATTGGAAGTGATGTATTATATGGATAGGAACTATTTAAAATTTTACTGAGAAAGAGCTTTTTGGGGAGTTTCTTACATCGATTGATACGAGGAGTTTCAGAGCACTTTAGTCCTATTTTTCATACTTCCAGCTTAGGGATAAAATGAAATGAGCTCTTTTTATGTAGATGCTTCAATAAAAGAAACCCAGTCCCAGAAAGCTCCTTTTGCTTCAAAGTTTTCAATTAAAGAAGTTTTTTCAGAAATAATTTTTCATGACGAAAAAATGTATGCGCTTTTAGAGGCTGTTGAAAAAATAGCTCCTTCGTCTGGTCCTGTTTTAATCTTAGGCGAAACAGGTACTGGAAAAGAACTGGTAGCTCGAGCTATTCATGCTCATTCAGGTCGTGCTGGAAAAAAAATGATTCCCATTAACTGTAGTGCTATTCCAGAGAACATTCTAGAAGCAGAGCTTTTTGGTTATGAAAAGGGTGCCTTTACAGGAGCTGATACAAAAAAGCTTGGAATTTTAGACTCTCTCCATGGAGGGACTTTATTTTTAGATGAAATTGCAGATATGCCTTTTAACCTGCAAGCAAAGCTTCTAAGAGTTCTTCAAGAAAAAAAATACATGCCTCTTGGAAGCCGAGTAGAAAAAGAAATGGATGTTCGTTTTGTAGCAGCAACGAATAAGTCTTTAGAAGAAGAAGTAAAAATGGGTCGTTTCCGAGCTGATCTTTATTACCGTTTGAATGTATTTCCTCTTTATGTTCCCTCTTTACGGGAGAGAAAAAAAGATATTCTTCTTCTTCTAAATTTCTTTTTGAAGCTTTTTCAAGAAAAAAACAAGGTACAACTCGAAATAAAAGAGGAAGTTAAAGAGTTTTTTTTTCGTTACTCCTGGCCTGGGAATGTAAGAGAGCTCTCTAATCTTGTTGAGCGGGTTTGTCTTTTAAAGGGAGAAGGTCTTATTTCTGAAGAAGATCTTCCTGAAGAAATAAAAAAAGAAATGACATCTACAAAAAAACAAAAAAATTCTTTTAACATCGAAGAGAGTTATCTCTATAAAGAAAAAGAGTTTCCACGAGAAGGTTTCGAGTTAGATTCTCACCTAGAAGAAATTAGTCATTTCTATATGAAAGAAGCGCTTAAAATAACAGGCAACAATAAAAAAGAAGCTGCAAAATTATTAGGACTTAATCGAACTACTCTCATGGAAAGAATTAAGAAGAAAACAGAACAGAATAAATGGTAGCTTAGAAAGAAAGAATCTCTTTCTCTTTTTGTTCTGTTTTTTCTGTGATTTTTTTTGTAAAAGCATCTGTTTTGTCTTGAATTTGTTTTTGGAAATCTGCAGATTCATCTTTACCGATTTCTTTATCTTTCTCAGCTTTTTTAATTTTATTATTGATGTCTTGTCTCACAAGGCGAATTGCTACTTTTGCTTCTTCTCCATGTTTTTTAATTTCTTTTGCAATTTGTTTTCTTCTCTCTTCATTGAGAGGAGGAATAGGAAGACGTATGACATTACCATCATTGTTAGGCTGAATTCCAATGGCTGCTATATGGATAGCTCTTTCGATTTCGCTTAAAAGTTTTTTCTCAAATGGGCTAATGACAATGGTTCTTGCGTCAGGAGTTGCAATAGAGGCTACTTGATTGATTGCAGTCGGTGTTCCGTAATAGTCTACGCGAATACCATCGAGGATAGATGTGGAGGCTCGTCCTGTTCTGGTTTTCTGAAGCTCATGATCCAGGTGTTCGAGCTTCTTTTTCATGAGATCGTCACATTCTTTTAAAATTTTATTTAGCATAAATAGTTTTTCCTTTTTGTAATTTTTAACGAATATCTTGTCCTACAATTGTGCCAGCGTGTTTGTCTTTTAGGGCTGCTAGCACAGCACCTTGTTCTGCCAATTTAAAGACAAGAATTGGCATGCTGGACTCCATACACATAGTAATAGCGGTTGCGTCCATGACTTGCAGCTTTTTTGAAATTACTTCTAAGTAATCAAGCTTAGAAAATTTCACAGCTGTTGGGTTCTTAAGAGGATCGCTATCGTAAATCCCATCCACTTTAGTGGCTTTTAAAATTATATCACAGTTCATTTCGCGAGCTCTGAGAGCAGCAGCTGTGTCTGTAGTAAAAAGAGGATTGCCTGTCCCTGCAGCAAAAATTACTACACGACCAAGAGAAAGATGTTTAGAAGCTTTTCTTTTGATATAGGGCTCTGCAAGCTCAGGCATATGAATTGCAGTCATAACTCTTGTGTCTAGGTTGTGTTGTTTTTCAAGGGTAGCTTGAAGAGCTAGAGCATTGATACAAGTGGCTAGCATTCCCATGTGGTCAGCAGCAGAACGTTCGAGTCCAAAATCGGAGGCAAGAGATCCTCTAAAGAAATTTCCACCACCAATGACTACAGCAATTTCGATACCTTGATCATGAATTTGACGAATTTCTCGAGCCATGAGCTCGACAGCTGTCTTGTCAATGCCAAGCTTCACAGTTCCACCGAGCATTTCACCTGAGAGTTTAAGTAAGATTCTTTGGTAGCTTTTTTTTAATTCCACAATGTATCCGTATAGTTTAAGTGTTAACAGATAAAGGTGTCAAAAGCCTAGCTGTCGATACAAAAAAAGCAGGCTATCTTCACCACTTTAATAAATTAAAAGAGGATTAGAATGCGCCTGCTTCCTGCCTTTTTACCGGTGCTTAGGGAAGAAAGAAGGTTTCACATCTCTAGGATCCCTCTTTTTTTTGAGCGCAAAAAGGAAGATAAACTTTACTTATTAAGCTGTTCAGAAACTTCTTCTGCAAAATTTCTTTTTTCAACTTCAATGCCTTCTCCAAGTTGGAAACGAGCAAAGTTGTCAAGAATTAAACCAAGCTTTTGATTTGCTATGTACTGGTTAACTGTGAACTTTGGTTCTTTTACGAAAGGTTGATCAATGAAAGTCACTTCGCTGTAGAATTTGTTCACCTGTCCTACAAGAATTTTTTCGATGAGATCTTCTGGTTTTCCTTGGCTTCTAAGGTTTACACGAGCAAGCTCTTTTTCTTGTTCGAGTTCAGAAGCATCGACAAGATCTCTATTTAAGTACTTAGGAGCTGATGCTGCTACGTGCATAGCAAGATCAAGAGCTACTTCCATAGAAGTATTGCTCAGGTCACCTTTAAGACTTACAAGAGTTCCTATTTTGCCATTCATATGGTTGTAGCCAACTACAAAACCACCCTGAGGAGCATTTAGAGTAACAACTCGTCTTAGGTTCATATTCTCACCAACTTTTGCGATAAGTTGAGCGAGTTGATCCTCTACATTTGAGTCGCGGAATGGAAGGGTATTTAACTCTTCGATAGAGTTAATATTGTTTGCCATTGCGATTTGTGTGATTTCGTTTGAGAAACCAGAAAAGTCTGCATTTTTAGCAGCAAAGTCTGTTTCACAATTTAGTTCAAGGAGAGTTCCTTTTTTGTTGTCACTGCTAAGAGCAAAAACAACAATCCCTTCAGCAGCTGTGCGTCCAGCTTTTTTTTGAGCACGGGACATGCCTCTTTCTCTCAGCCAAATAATTGCTTTTTCCTGGTCACCATCAGTTGCGACAAGTGCTGATTTGCACTCCATCATCCCAACACCTGTTGTTTCTCTTAACTGTTTTACTTGAGCAGCTGTGATTGCCATAAAACTCATATCCTTTCTGAACTTTAGTTAGATTCTTCTTTTTTGTCTTTCTTCATCACCTTAACAGAGTGTCCTGTTTGGTCATAGAATGATCCTTCTTTTGCAGAAGAGTCAGTGTCGCCTTCTTTTGGTTCTGGAGTTTTTGCTTTTCCAGAAAGGCAAGCATCCGCGATAGCAGCAGTAAAGAGTTGGATAGATCTTAAGCTGTCGTCATTTGCTGGGATGAGATAATCAATTCCTTCTGGATCTGCATTTGTGTCAGCAAGAGCGACAATAGGGATACCAAGTTTTTGCGCTTCTTTGACAGCGATTTGTTCTTTGTGAGCATCGATGATGAAAAGTGCATCTGGACGACCTTTTAGCTCTTTAATTCCACCAAGGTTACGGTCGAGTTTAAATTTTTCGTTTTCAAGTCCGAGAACTTCTTTTTTTGTGAGTTTCGTGTAAGTTCCGTCATCTGCCATTTTTTCTAAATTTTTAAGATGCTGAATGCTTTGTTTGATTGTTTGGTAGTTTGTTAGAGTACCACCTAGCCATCTGTAGTTGATAAAAAACATACCGCAACGATTAGCTTCATGAGCAATAATTTCGCGAGCTTGTTTTTTAGTTCCAACGAAAAGAATTTTTCCGCCTTTGCTTACAGTATTTTCGATAAAAGAAAATGCTTTTTTGAAGTGAGCACTTGTTTTTTGTAGGTCGATAATATGGACTCCGTTACGAGCACCAAAAATGAATCTTTTCATCTTTGGATTCCAACGGCGACATTGATGTCCATAGTGAGCGCCTGCTTCCAACATTTCTTTCATATTAATTTTTGACGACATAAATTTCCTCTTGAAATAAAGGTTTCTCATCAATCCCCTAAATGCTTGAAAACACACCTTTATACGGGGATTTGCTATCTTCTCTGACAAAATGTACGAGAGCTTTAAGATGCGCCGGGGAGTGTAGCAAAACTTCAGGGTAGAATCTACTCGAAAAGTATTGATTCCCTTAGGGTCTAAGCCTATTTTGGGAGTTTTTTACGAGGCTTTACGAGAGGAGCAGGAGTCTTGTCTAGATTTTTTTCTAGAGTTTTTGTTCTAATAAGCTGTTTTTCTTTAAAAAAAATGTAGTCCAATTAATCTTCTTCAAGAAAGTCTGAAGGAAGAATAGCTTAGACCTTGACCGCGTTCTCTTTGGAAGGTATGATCACACCTTTTTGAACTCAAGGATTAGTAGAGTTTCCAGATTTTTTGTCACTCACAAAGTGAGCGGGGAGACAGCATGGGATCTTTTAACGACCTTATTTGACTGTTACAGGAGAGATATTATGCCAGTACCAAAGTATAGGACATCGGCATCAAAAAGAGACATGAGAAGATCACACCACGCTTTAAAAGCACCAGGTCTTTCTGTTTGTCCAAATTGCCATGAAGTGAAGCTATCCCATGTTGTGTGCCCATCTTGTGGGTTCTACAAAGGAAAGCAGGTTCTAGAAACAAAATCGTCATCCACATCTTGGGATGGATCTGATCTTTCTAGTTCTAAAGTTCAAGCAAAAGATGAATCTCTAAAGGATTCTTCTAAGAAAGATTCTTAAAACATCTGATTATGCAGAGAGAAAAATTTTGTTTTTTATCCCTAGGCCTATAACAATTGTTAGCCTAGGGTTTTTTTTATTCTTTTTTCCTTGTTTTTCAGGATAAGCTAAAAATTTAGATTCTTCATTTCAATGAAGTTGGGAGTTTTTTCTATGTCCTCTTTCTTAGCCATGTTTCCTGGTCAAGGATCTCAGTTTCCTGAAATGTCAAAAGATCTCATCAAAGAATTTCCAGAGGTCATCCCACTGTTTGAAGAAGCAGAAGATAGAAGCAGGATGCCTCTTCGTCGTGTTTGTACTTCTTTCGAGGAGTACGAAAAACTGCAGCAAACGATTTATCAACAGCCATCTATTTTGACTCACAGTTATGCTGTATGGATAGTGATTCAAGATCGTATTGATCTTGAGCCTTCTTTTTTTGCTGGCCACAGTTTGGGAGAATACACAGCTCTTGTGGCTTCAGAAAAATTAAGTTTTGGTGAAGCAATTTCACTTGTGTGTGAGAGGGCTTCTGCTATGCAAGAAAGTGTTCGCCCTGGAGTAGGAGGAATGCTTGCTGTAAAAACAAAAGATTCTGAGCTCCTTGAAAAACTTTGTTTTGAAACAAAAGAAAATTATGGGGGAGTCCTTGAAATTGTAAATTTCAACAGTCCTGAGCAATATATTCTGTCTGGGCACCTAGATCTTCTAAAAATCTTTTTTGAAGTTTTGAAAGAAAATAAAATTTTAGGCAAGATTCTTGATGTGAGTGGCCCATTTCATTCTAGTCTTATGAAAAAAGCTCGCTTAAGGATGACTCCAACTCTTGAAAAAACTAAGTTTTCTAAAAATGATAACTATGTGATTAGCAATGTAACCGGAAAAATTGCTCATCCCTACACGTGTCAGTCTTTAATTTCTCAAATTGATCACCCTGTTTTATGGTTAGATAGTCTTCGTTGTGCTTTTTCTCAAGGTGTGGACACTTTTGTCGAGTTTGGTCCTCAGCAAGTCCTTTCTTCTTTGGTTTTAAAAAGTTTACCTAAAGGGCAAAAAGTTTTTAATACTTCTTCTCTTAGGTTATCTCTTCGTGAACTTGAAAATGAGCTCCTTCGAATAAAAACTGAAGACACTTTCTCACAGCAAGTAAGGACAGCACCTTTTTCAAAAGAGGTAGCCGATGCCGGTTGAAAAAAAATAGCCACGAAACCTTTTGTCAGAGAAACTAGTCCAGGGACTAAAACTCATTTTAAAAAGAAGACTCTCTGGAGTAGGCTTAAATAGTAACGAAATTTGTCCAGCTAAAGCAAAATTTGCTTTATAATTTTCATGACTAGCTAGATTAAAACGTTTATTAGCTTCTAGAGGTTTTAGATAAGAAAAAGATGGACCTAACTGTAAGTAAAGAGGATGAAAAATTCTTATTTCATAGTTAATTTGTTTTGAGATTTCAAAAATTTTAAAAGATTTTTTTTCAATTTGATTTGTAAAATATCCGACACTAAAACCTAAGCTCCAGTCACTTAGATGTAGGTAATTAATGCCTAGAGACGGGCTAAAGCTAACTTGTTTGGCACTCGTGTTTTGTTTTAAGGTCAAAAAAAGTGAGTAGTTTTTCTTTTTAGTCTCTTCTTTTCCATAAGACTCATAAGAAAAGAAATCAGTAGACCAAAAGATTGGAATAAAAAATAAACTTCTTTTAACTAATTTTATCATCTTAATTTATTCCTTGAATTTTCCTTACTCTATAAGAAATAAAAATATTATGCTACAATAAAGAAAGGATTTTTCATGAGGTTTTTATGAAGAAATTTTTTTTCTTTTTGTTCGTTGTTTTTTTATTCCCTCCCCAATTTTTTGGAGAAATTTTTCCATTAGAAGAAAAAGGGTGGGGAGAATTTGGTAAAAGAAAAAATTTCCCATCAAAAGATTTTTTTGAATCAGGTAGTCGTGTTAATGGAAATCTTCTTCCTAACCCAGTTCAATACGTAGATCAAGCATCTATGACTGATCCAAAGAATTTTATTGAGTACACAGCGAATCAATTTGTGCCTAAAATGAGAGATTTTTCCCTCCCTGGAATGGTAGTTTCAGAAAAAAAAGTGGCTAGTTGTTTTTTTATTGGTGGCCCAAAAGGAGAAGAAATATACTTCATGAAAGAAGGAGCTGTGTGTCGCGTGAAAGACAGATGGCTCAACATGGATATCGTTTACAATGTGATTAGAAAAGCTAAGAAAATTTCTCTTAGTAAGAAGTATATTTATTACTATATTGCTACAGTGCGATTGAAAAGTTTTGTGGGAAAAAATGGAAATTATGCGACAGTTAATATTTTGAACTCTGTCGTAGAAATAGAGGCTGGAGATATTCTTGTCCCTTATGAAAATATGAAATCAGTTATTAATGTTATTGATAAAAAGCCTGGTGTTGCGTCAAAGCCTTCAAAAATTGTTAGCTTCTCTAAAGAGTACTTGGATGTTTCTGGGTCAGAAGACTATGTGTTTTTGCCTCATGGGAAAGAATACGGTTTTGTTAAAGGTCGTATTTACGCTGTGCATAGGACAAATTCGTGGGAAAAGAAATTTTCATCCCCATCTCGTTATGTAGTAAATGATATTTTGCTTGTAGGAAAAGTATTAATTGTTGACGTGAGTGAGGCTGGTGCTATAGGCTATGTTTTAGATTCTAAAGGAGAACTTTATTTAGAGGATGTTGTTGGTGGGAAGTGGGATGTTGGATTTTATTAAAAAAGTGAAATTTATTAGTCTTTTTATAAAGATGAAGGGATGAAATGAAAATAAAGAGAATATTTTTTTTAGGTGCTGTTTTAACGACGCTTTCTTGCCGCAGTACTATCGAAGATAGGGAAAATAATACATCTATGGTGAATGAGTCAGGTGGCGCAGGAATAGTTGAAACAGTAGATGATAAGATGAGATATGCCTATGAAAAATGGAAAGAAGCATGTGTTACGTATAATCTTTCTTTGACTCCAGCTTATGATGTGGTTGGTCTGGTAGCAGCTCTTCAGATGAATGATTTATTTACTATAGAAGAAAAAGCTTTTGATTTACAGAACGAAAGCCCTCTTGCGCAGTATTTTCTTTTAAAAAATAGAGGTCCTGACCAGTTAGAAGAAATTTTTTCTGACGCTAATCTTGCTGCAAAAGCTTCTAGATTTCCAAAGAATTTAGTTATTATAACAGATCATGGAGAAGAAGCAGACGATGAAGTCACACTGCTTTTAGCAAGTAAACTTCAAGCCTATGGAGTGAATGTTTCAGTTGTGTTTACTTCTAAGCATGCTGAAACAGAGATAGAAAAGCACTTGTCATGGGCAAAAGAACAAGGTTCTCTTCCTATTAAAAATATTTATTCGTTAGAGTCTTTTAAAAAAGAATCAACAAAAGAAGTTTTTTTTTCAAGAGGGGGAAACAGTTGTTCTTCAAATAGGTCCTGTTCATAGATCAAACCCTCACACCTCTAATTTTATGAGCCATTGGTCTTCTTTATTTGAAGGTGTTTCTTATGATTACTATCTTCTTGGACTTTATGGGAGTACTTTAAATTCTCAAGGAGATGCTAAAGAAACAAGTGCTTTTTTTCAAAAGGGGTCCAAAAACACTTTTGTGATTGATACAGCAAGAGGTGCTGGTGCTTTTAAATTCACTGTTCATGGTCTTCATCAGGTTTCTCCAAGTGTGATAGATCATGCGATTAAAATTGCTTGGAGAAATACAGTAGGAAGAGCAAGTTATGCTGGTGGTAGATTTGTGGCTCATTTGGTGGCAAAAACAGAGAGAGGGATTGGAGCTAACTATGAAACAATAAAAGGTGTTGTTTCAGATATGGAGAGCAAAGAAGTAAAACCCCTAAACGAGTTAGATGACGAGCTAGTGAGTAAAGCAAAGGGGATTGTAGACTCTTATATAGGGGCTCTTAAAGCAGCGGGGCCAAAGTTTG
>CANFEH010000036.1 GCA_947445855.1 Zetaproteobacteria bacterium | reverse complement strand
GCTCAACTCTAAGCATCCCAAAAAATCGTGTGAACAGATGACGGCAATAAAATTTTTCTTCGAGTGCAACATTCTGGGATAGTCGCATTTTTTGTCCTAAAAAACCTCAATTATTTTACATAATTGGTATAAGATACAAAAGCTTTCTTGTAATTGCTTGGTGCTGAAGGGGTATTTCTTAGATCAGAACTCTCTAGGAAGTTCAAAAATACTACCGTTAATTGAACAAAATCGGCGATTTTTTAGTGTGTTATTATATCCATTAGTTCCGGAGGTATTGGTCCTGTCAATTGGTTGTCAGATAAATTAAGATGTTGAAGCTGATTCAACTCTCCAAGCTCTGTAGGCATTTTTCCTGTCAATTGGTTATGAGATAAAGAAAGCTCTTGAAGCTTAGTCAAATGTCTAAGCTCTTGAGGTATTTTTCCTGTCAAGTGGTTAAAGTTTAAAAAAAGAGTTCTAAGCTCAGTCAATTCTCCAAGCTCTCTAGGTATTTGCCCTCTCAATTTGTTACCACCTAAATCAAGATGTTGAAGCTTAGTCAATTCTCCAAGCTCTCTAGGTATTTGCCCTCTCAATTTGTTATCAGCTAAATAAAGAATTTGAAGCTTAGTCAAATGTCTAAGCTCTTGAGGTATTTCTCCTTTCAATTGCTTACGAGATAACTTAATCTCTCGAATGAATCCCTCAGGAGAAACGTCTGTTACACCGAACCAAGTACGTGGAGGGTTCTCAAGTCTCGCTAAAGCAGCATCCTTTCTAGCTTTATCAGGCAACAACTTATTGTATACAGCTCTCATAGCTTCTTTTTGTATAGCTAGATATTTGTCCATATCAACACCATCACCGCTAGTAGCAGCAGTACCACAAGACCCGCCAGCTTCTTTTGAAGAAAAATCTTTAGCAGCAATTGGTTTAGAAGCGCAAATACCACCTTCAACAACAAAGGTAAAACTGGAAAAAAGAATTTTTATTATAAGAAATAAGTGATGAAATCTTTTCATAATCAGAAGCCCTTTCTCAGGTAATAGATCCTTGGAGAGAGGAGTATACCTTTGCTTATGTGTGAGACGCAAAAGCTTTCTTATAATTGCTAAATACTGACGGGATATTTCTTAGAAAAGAACTCTCTAGGAAGTTCAAAAAAGTACTTATCATCGATTGAGATATATCTGAGCAAGAAAGGGGAGGGGCTCTAAAGAAGGCTTCTAAATCGATGTTTGATATGCTCATCCCTGAGGAAGAGTTTTCCTGTGGAGAACTAGGCACATATGAGGTTTGAGGCTTTCTTCCTTGTTATTAGGATCCTTTTAAAGCATACTCCCTTGTTCCCCTATTACATTTTCTTGACAGAAAGATTGATCACATGAAGTTTTTATTTTTTCCTCTTTTATTTCTTTTTCAAGCTCTTTCTTTAAAAGCCTCTCCAGAGGAAAGACCAGTAACGCCTACTAATTCAGAAGAAGTTTTGAGTCTTAGAAAAACAAGATTGAAAAGTCTTCAGGTGACTCCAGGTAGTTTTGAAAAGGATGTGAAAAGAAACTTACCTCGTCTAACAGGACATGATCTTGAAACCTTCAAGATTTACTTTAACCAAGAGGATTCTTTTCTTTTTAATATTCAAAATAAGAAACTAAAATATCAGATTATTTATTTCTTTCATAGAAATGGGTCTCTTTATGGTATGCCTGTTAGCTACTCAGAAGATGAGGGTTTTCAGCATTCAAGCTTTGATACAAAAGAAATGACAGACTGTGTTATGGCAGGTGAGATGAATATCACAAGTGAGAAAATTTATATCAACGATGATTCTGGGCATTATAAGCCCGAGTCCGATTCAAATGAAACAAAAGTAAGGATTGATCTTGTTATTTCTTACCTAAAAAGTCTTGGTGTGACTCTTCCAATAAAAATATCTTCCGGGGGCTTCTAGTCTCGTTTATTTTGAAAACTAATCGCTACTTGTGTGAAGAGAGAGGATCGTCTGAAAGTTTTCACTCTTTTACAAAAGCCAATAGAGCCCCATAGTTGCCTTTATCTGCCTGTCTAAGTGCTTTTATATAGTCCTCTCTAGATAAACTTTTTCCCCAAGAAAACACCGGCTCTCTCCATTGTTTAAGAGAAGTAGGTCTTAGGCCTAGATACTCGCTTTTTAAGAACTTCCTCAGACAATCTTTTGTCTATGAGTTTTCTTCGTTGAATAAGGTTCTATTTTGATTTTTTCATGCTGACCTCTTTAAAAATAAACTTTCCCTTTAATTTAAAGGAATTCCGATGTGATGCCAACCATAAGAACATTTATAAAAGACTTGTGAATCTCTAAACAAAACTGCAGCTTAGGAGAGAGGAAAAACCAGAGCTCGACAAGGACTCTGCTTTTCCAACTTGGATAAACTCTCTTTGTAAGTGCCTTGAGACGCCTCTAGCTGTCGATTTAGAGACCTTTAGTGTGTTAGATCTCCTTTCCTATTTCCTTCAATTTTTGGGTACTTTTAGAGCTTTTTGGTCGCAGTTGCCTGTTAGGACCATAGTCGCCCAGATGTTTTTGACTCTAAGGAGTACTGTGAGAAAAAAAAGAGTCTCTAAAAAGAAAGGTCTCAGTCTTGCAGGACTCTTTTGCAAAAATCTTAACCTTCTCTTTTCAAGGTACACTATTCTTGAAGTAGACTTTTTCCTTCTTGCTTTATGAAATGAAAGGCAAAAAACCTCATGGAAAGTATTCTTAAGTTATCCTTACAAAAAGTTCTTTTGTTTTCTTTTTTTACAAGTTCTTGTGCCTCTCAGTTAAGTCTTCTGGAAGAAGCGAAGAAAGGTATTCGCACACAAAGAGAGGATCTCACAAAAAACCTCTTGGAAACCAAACAAAAACTTGAAGATTCCATAAAAGAAACAAGGGAAAAAGAAGGGGTTCTCCCTGGAGGGAATTTTTTCTACCACAAAAATAATCACAAAACTATCACTCTTGCTTGGGAGTCATACTTAGAAGCTCTAAAAAATTTCCAAGATAAAAAAAATGTTCTCTTAGCTATGATTGCTCTTGAAAAAGAACACTTTGCACCCTATGAAAAAAAAAGAGTTTGGTACGAACACAAGTGGATGACTCTTTATAGCACAAAAAGACTTCTGACTTCGGGGGTTCTGTTTGCAAAAGATCTAGACGCAGGAACGGGTGAGGTTGTAGGAGTCTACAGAAGTCACCATGCAAAAGATCTTACTCTCCTGTGGTTTGTGCGCTGGGACAGAGAAAAGCCTTGGATATCCTTAGAAATAGATGAAAAGAAAAAGCTTATGCAACATAAGTCGCTTCCAAAAGACACAGAAAAAGACATGATAGCGTTTTTAAATAGTCGAAAAAAAGAAGATATCACAGAGCCGCAGAGTTTTTCTCAAAACCTTTTTGAACTCTATAACACTTTGTATGAAACCCTTTATTTCAAAGGGGATGGGGACTTTCTTTTCTCAAAAAGGCCACAAGAAATAACTAGTTTTTCAGAAGATGAGAACGCTCTTTAAAAACAAGGCGGGGGGCTCTTTGTTGATTATTTTTTAAACAGAAAAACGTTGAAAGGCTAAAAATAAGAAAGAGCTTTCTCAGCATAAATTTCAGCCAAAGAAAAACCACTTTTATACATTCCAGTCAAAACAACGAGCTTTGACCCTTTTTCTCCCAAAAAACACTTTAAATAGGGGGCCCGAGACTTCTGGTAGACTCTCACTCCAGAAAAAACTTTGGTCTCAGGAAAAAGAGAGGAAAGAAACCCCTTAGAAAAACCTGGGAAAAAGCGAGCCTGGTTGTTTAGACAATTTTTGTTTACACAAGGATTGTTTAAGCATTTTTTGTCTAGACACTCCTTATTCAACTGAGAAAAGTCATAAGACCCAACCGTTAAACAAGACTCAGAGGCATTAAAATTCTTCTGAAAAACAATTGCCGAAAAGGGGTTAATTTTTTGCTTAAATGAAAAACGAAGAGTAAACCCCTCTGAAAACTTAAAAGCCTCTAAATCAAGGTTTAAAGGCTTCAGAAAAGACTCTGTTTCTGACCCAAGAGCGCAAAGAATTTGAGAAAACTCTTCTTTTTCACCTTCTTTCAAAAGAAAATAGCCCTCTTTCCCTCTTTCAATCCCTTCCAAATAAACCTCTTCAAAAAGAACCCCCTTGCTTTCAAGATACTTTTTTAAGACCTCTAAATAAGAAAGGGCATCAAAAGAAAAACTTTCAGGGTAGACATACGCCCCACTTGGTTTTTTTTCAAAGAGAACAGAAGAATTTTGAGCTTTCTTAAAAAGTTTTTCTCCCCGAAGAAACTCTGACTGAAAGCAACCTGTGAACTGTCTGTGATAAATTCTTGTTCTTAGTTTTTTTTCTTCTTCGTTGTTTTGAAAAAACTCAAAAACACCTTTTTGATGTGGAATTTTAAGACCTGTTTCTTTTTCTAAAAAAAGAATTCTCTCTAAGAGCTTATAAGAGCCTTCTAGTTTTTCATAAAACAAATTGTCTCTAGCAAGGGTATACCCCTTGTGACAAATGATCCCGTGGCTTGCAAGAGAGGCCGGTGTTTTTTTTCTTGTGGAAAAAACAGAAACACAAAAGCCTTTTTCGACAAAAGCCAAAGCTAGGTGTAAGCCACAAACCCCAGAACCAAGGACTGCTATTTTTTTATTTGTTAAGTTCATTGTCTAAAAGGGCTCGTCCTAGTTGAAAAACTTTTTGGCGGGTCTTCTGAAAAGATCTATTTAAACGACTACTGATCACTCTATTTGTCAGTAATAGAAGGTAGGCGTTTTCTTCTGGAAAAAGAAAAAATCCAGTTCCTGTAAAACCAAGATGACCAAGGGCTCTTCTCCCGTCAATCGTTTTTGTCATCCACCCATAAGAGCAAGGGCCTAAGCAAGAAGAAACAGCAGTAACCTTGTCAAAAGATTTTCTTTCTGACAATTTTTTTGTAAAAGATATAATCCCAATCAGATCTCCAAAAAGACCTGCATGCCCTGTTGCACCACCAAGAAAAGCGCAGTTCTCATCATGCACTTCTCCTTGCAAATATCTTTTTCTCACAGCGCAAAAACTTGTGGGAACACAATGCTGACTTGGAACGTCCTGAGAAAAAAGAAGTGGTCTATTGCAAAATCCTAATTTTTCTTGGCAAAAAATATAGAACTGTTCTTTTAAACTTTTCTTGTGCTTTAGCTCTAAGCAGAGCCCAAGAAGAATATACCCAACATCGCTATAGCGAAATCCTTGGTCTTTTTCGAGATTTCTCGAAGCCTCATTTAAGCGTCTAATTAGCTCTTCTTGTGATGTTTTGGTCTCGCTGCCCACTTGCGTCCAAAAATTAAACCAAGCAGGAAGCCCAGAAGAGTGTGACATTAGGTCTCCAAGTAAAAGCTCTTTTAGCTCCTCTCTAAGCCCATCACAGTTACCCTCTAAATACTCTCTCACAGTCATTTTTTGAGAAGCTAGTCCCTCATGAATTTCTTCCAAAAAAAGAGCACTTGTCATAAACACTTTTGTCAAACTTGCCAAATCAAAAACAGTTTCTTTATTGCTAGAAAAAAGAGCGTACCGTGGTTTCTCCTGGGAAAAAGAACCACACGAAAAAGCATAGTGCGTGAAGGTCCCTTTTTTCTTTTCTTCTTCTAAAACCGCTTTGATCTCTTGGAAAATCTGAGACAAGGCTTAACTCTCCTCTACAGATTGAATCTCCTGAGTCACAACTTCTTCCCCTTGAACCTCATCCACAGCAACTTTTCCAAGAGAAATGAGTTTTTCTCCCTCAGAAACAGAAATCAAACGAACTCCTTGGGTCATTCGCCCAATAATGCCAAGATCTTTCACAGCAAAGCGCACAAGCTTGCCTTGAGAAGTCATGACCATCACATGGTCTTGCTCTTGCACCTGTGCAATTCCTACAACGCCACCATTTCTTTCTGTCACCTTGATTGTGTAAATACCTTTTCCACCTCTACTTTGCTTTCTATACTCAGAAAGAGGGGTTCTTTTGCCATAGCCTTTTTCACAAACAGAAAGAATCGTTCCTTCTCCAGCTTTTGAAAGAACCTCTAACCCAACAACAAAATCTGTTTCCTCAGAAAAACGAATTCCACGTACTCCCCGAGAAGCACGACCAACAGGGCGAACTTCCTGCTCACTAAAACGAATAGCTTTTCCAAGATGAGTTGCCATAAAGAGGTCTTCCCCCTCAGAACAAAGCTTACAGGTGATAAGAGAGTCTCCCTCATCAAGCTTAAGCCCAATAATCCCGTTTGTTCTCACATTAGAATAGGCCATCAAATCGGTTTTTTTAATGAACCCTTTTTTTGTTACAGAGACTACAAAAGACTCTTCTATAAACTCTGGTACAGAAAGAACAGAGACCACACGCTCGTCTTTTTCAAGGCCAATAAGGTTAGCAAAATGTTTTCCTTTTGAGCGAAGAGCTGCTTCAGGAATCTGATACACCTTAAGGTTATAAACCCGTCCAGAGTTAGTGAAACAAAGAAGAGACTTGTGATTTGTTGTCATGAAGACATTTTGTACAAAGTCTTCCTCTTTTGTCAACATTCCGCTTTTGCCTTTTCCACCTCGTTTTTGAGCTACTATTTCAGCCATTGCTGTTCGCTTTACGTATCCTTTTTCTGTCACAGTTACTGCAACTTCTTCATCGTCAATTAAGCTTTCAGAAGTAAAATCGTCTGCGTCACTTGCAAAAACCTCTGTAAGTCTTCTTTCTGCAAATTTTTCTTTTAGAAGTTTTATTTCTTCTATAATAAGATTTGTCACCCGGGAAGAAACCCTTAAAATATCTTCTAAATCATCTATTTCAATTAAAATTTCTTCATGCTCTTTAACAATTTTTTCTCTCTCAAGCCCGGTTAAACGAGCAAGCTTCATATCAAGGATGGCTCTCGCTTGAACATCAGACAAAGCAAAACGAACTATAAGCTGTTCTCTTGCTTCATTTGTGTCAGAAGCTTTTCGAATGATGTCTACAACAGAATCAGCATTCTCAACAGCTATTTTCAAACCAAGAAGAAGGTGGGCTTTTTCTTGGGCTTTTCTTAAAAGAAATGTTGTTCTTCTAAGAATAACTTCTCTTCTGTGTGAATAAAACTCCTTGATGAAGCTCTTCAACGAAAGTTGCTTTGGCTCACCTCTTACAATGGCAACAAAGTTCATACCAAAGGAGCATTGGAGCTGTGTTTGCTTATAGAGGTTGTTCAGAAGAACTTCTCCGTTTTCTCCTTTTTTTACTTGGATCACAATTCTGATATCGTCTTTAGATTCATCACGAATATCTGAAATCCCTTCGATTTTTTTATCTCTCACAAGATCTGCAATTCGCTCAATCAGACGAGCTTTGTTAACTTGGAAAGGAAGCTCTGTGACAACAACATACTGCCTCCCTCCTCGTTCTTCGATGCCAGCTTTAGCTCGCATCATAAGGCTTCCTCGCCCTGTTGAGTAAGCTTCAAAAATGCCTTTTGTTCCGTGAATTTCAGCTCCGGTTGGGAAGTCAGGGGCCTTTATATAAGCCATAAGCTCAAGCACAGTGATTTCTGGATTTTCGATATAAGCTAAAACAGCATCAAGAACCTCACCAAGATTGTGAGGGGGAATATTCGTAGCCATCCCCACAGCAATCCCAGAGGCCCCGTTTACGAGTAACTGTGGAAACTGAGCAGGAAGGACTGATGGCTCAAGATCTTTGTTATCGTAGTTAGGCACAAAATCAACAGTGTCTTTATCCAAATCTTCTAGAAGATAATTACACAGCTCTCTCATTCGAGACTCCGTGTAACGCATAGCAGCAGCGCTATCTCCATCGATAGATCCAAAATTTCCTTGACCATCAACAAGAGGGTGTCGCAAAGAAAAGCTTTGGGCCATCCTCACAAGAGCGTCATAAATAGCACTGTCTCCATGGGGATGATACTTACCCATGACATCCCCAACAATACGAGCTGACTTGAGATAAGGCTTATTAAAATAATTCTTTAGCTCAGACATCCCGTAAAGAATTCTTCTATGCACAGGTTTTAAACCATCACGCACATCAGGCAAAGCTCTTGACACAATGACACTCATCGAATACTCGAGGAATGAAGAACTAATTTCCTTCTCTATGCTGACATTTTCGTTGTTTTCTTCGAAGCTCATTTACCTTTAGTCCTAACTAAATCTAAAAAACAAAGAGGAAACCTCTCTTTTTTTGTTCTTTTTCTTTAAATATCCAGTTGACCAACACTTAATGCATGGGTTTGAATAAAAATTCTTCTAGGCTCAACATCGTCTCCCATTAAAGTGCTAAACAACCGGTCTGCCTCAATAGCATCACCTACGCTCACACGAAGAAGAGTTCTATGTTGTCTGTGCATAGTTGTCTCTTCAAGTTGATCTGGGTTCATCTCTCCTAGACCTTTATATCTTTGGATGTAGGCTCCTTTGCGCCCTTCCTCTATAATTGAACCTTTAAGCTCTTCAAAGTTTTTTGCTGTTTTCTCAAGAACTTCTGAACCCTTTTTAAATAAAGAAAAACTAGGTTTTGCTTGCTCTAGAAGTTGTTTGTTAATTTTCCTGAGCTCCTGCAACTCAGGTAGAGCAAAAAAGCCTCTTGTTATATCAAAGGTCTTGTGTGCATTTTGAAGCCTTGACTCCACAAGGAGTCTATAGTCTGAATGTTCTTTGTCGTAAACAAGAGAGACAGACACCTGCCCTTCAAAATGCTTTTTAATCTCTTCTGCTAGGCGTTCTGCATCTTCTTCGATCTTTAGAGCATCCCCTGTGAAAGGCTCTAGTTCGATAAAAAACTGAATAACCTCTTTTGTATACTTTCTTGCTAAATAGCCCATGAGACGTTCAAAACGGGAATATCTTGTAAAAATCCCTTTCACAAGAGCCTCATCAAGAAGTTTGTCATCAGCATCTTTCACATCAAGGGTTTTGAGACCAACAGAACTCAAAAACTCAAACAAAGCAGCATTGTCTTTTAGATACTTTGCTGTTTTTCCTTTGGAAAACTTGTACAGAGGGGGTTGCGCTATATACAAATAACCTTTTTCTATAATTTCTGGCATTTGTCTAAAGAAAAAAGTTAAAAGGAGCGTTCTGATATGAGCCCCATCAACATCTGCATCTGTCATTAAAATAATTTTATGATACCGAATTTTGCTTACATCGAAGTCGTCTTTACCGATCCCTGTACCAAGAGCTTTGATGAGTAGCTTTATCTCTTGAGAGGAAAGCATTTTATCAAACCTGGCTTTTTCCACATTAAGGATTTTTCCTCTAAGCGGCAAAACAGCCTGTGTTGCTCGTTCTCTTGCTTGTTTCGCAGACCCTCCAGCAGAGTCCCCCTCGACAAGAAAGAGCTCACAAAGTTCAGGATTTTTTTCTTGGCAATCTGCCATTTTTCCTGGAAGGCCTGCAAAATCAAGAGCTCCTTTGCGCCTTGTGAGGTCTCTTGCTTTTTTTGCAGCAATCCGCGCCCTTGCAGCATCAACCATTTTCATAACGACTTTTCTAAGAACATCAGGGTTTTCATTGAAAAAGTCTGTAAGCTTCTCGTTGATCACCTGCTCAACCCAGGTTCGCACCTCTGGGTTTCCAAGTTTTGTTTTGGTTTGCCCTTGGAATTCTGGGTTTTTAATACGAACAGCAATAATGGCACTCAGACCCTCTCTAATGTCCTCGCCTGAGAGGCTCCCGCCTAAGCCCTTTGTAAGCTTTGCTTGCTCAGAAAACTGATTAACAACACGTGTCAATGCTGTTTTAAGTGCTGTGAGGTGGGCTCCTCCTTCTATTGTGTTAATATTATTAACATAACTATGAACGTTTTCTTGGTAAGCATCGGTCCACTGTAAAACACACTCGAGTTGAGAATCCAGCTTTCCATTTTTTTCAGCTGTTGCCTCGATAACAATCGGGTCTGAGTGAAGAGTGTTTTTACCAAGATTTAAATAATCACAAAAAGATCTAAGACCCCCGTCAAAACAAAAGGTGACTCTTTTGTCTGTGGCTTCTTCAAAAAGGTTTATTGTGATCCCTTTATTGAGAAAGGCCATTTCTCTAAATCTTTTTTGTAGAAATTCAAAAGAAAATTTAGTTTCTGAAAAAATAGTCCCATCTGGCTTAAAGCTTGTTGTTGTTCCAGTGCCTTCTGTTGTTCCAACAACTTGAACATCGCTGTCAGGGACCCCTCGTTTGTAGGATTGTGCGTAAACTTTTCCTTCTTTACGAACCTCGACCTTTGTCCACTCTGAAAGTGCGTTGACCACAGAAGCGCCAACTCCATGAAGCCCCCCAGAAAAAGAAAAGGCTTTGTCGTCAAATTTCCCCCCTGCGTGTAGAACGGTCATAACAACCTCTAGAGCAGATTTTCCTTTTTGGGAATGCATAGCAACAGGAATTCCTCTCCCGTCGTCAGAAACCATCACTGAGCCATCGAGAGACAGGGTTACGTGAATCTCTCGACAATAGCCGGCCATTGCCTCGTCCACAGAGTTATCCACAATCTCAAAAACTAAATGATGCAGCCCCTCGATTGAAGTCGACCCTATGTACATCCCGGGGCGCTTCCTAACGGCTTCTAAACCTTCAAGAACTTTAATGTTTTCAGCTGAATACTCGCTGCCTTCGGGTTTTGTTTTTATTTCCATTTTGTCTTTCCAGTAGAAGAGTTTTTAAAAAAAATTCCTGCTCTTCTTATTTTCAGTTACATTAAGCGCCAAAGAACTTTTGATTTTATGCAAACTTTGTGACTACTCTGACTTTGATTCACGAATTGGCACAAGGATGTGTTCAGAAATACATCCTTGCGGCTCTGAAGCTGCAGAAAAAGAAACCGCTTGGTCCGCAGAAGAAAAAGAAATAATCAAGTCGTCACATGCTGCTGTCGCGAAAATTTCAGTTAAAAACTTGCCATTTAAGACCAGTTCGCAAGAGCCTCCATCATATCCCTTTATCTCTATATTTTCATGACCTTCTGTGCTCCCAATTGTTCGTGAGCTTAGTTTTAATTTCTCGTTAGAGAAACTTAGCAGCAATGCTCGGGTCTTATCAGCTGCCAGCAGTAGTCTTCGAGCCATAGCCTGCACGACAGAGCGCGGAACAGTTATTCTTTTTGTTAATTTTTTAGGGAGTACGCTGCGATAATTTGGGTACTTCACTGCGGAAACTAATAGACAGACCTGACACCCTCTCACTTCAGCTAAAGCTTTTGCGCCTCCTTCAACTAAAGAAAAAGAAACAAACTCTTGCCCTTCATAACAAAGCTTCAATAATTCATTTAAAGCTCGTTTTGATAGGCTGATGCCTTTGTTTAAAAAATCCTCTGGTAACCCCTCGATAGAAAGGGTGCAATAAGAAAGTCTAAAGCCATCTGTACCAACTAAACGAAGTTCTTTTTGGTTTGTTTTGTGTAAAAAACCTACAGACCCGTAGTTTCTAGGAGATTCTTGAACTATGCAAAAGCCTGCCTGCTCAAGCATATAGGAAAGTTTCTCTGTGGGGAGATGAACTGTTTGTGATGCATTTTCTATTTCCGGAGGCTCTGGCCATTTAAGACCGCTCAGGATAGGCAGTTTCATTAAAAAATTAGAACCTCCATGAGCTTCTATTTTTAAAAAAGAGCCGTTTGTTTCTAAAGTGATCTCTTCGTCTGGCAGCTCTCTTGTAATGTCTGAAAAAAGCTTTGCCATGACAAAGGCTTCACCATTTTTATGAACGTCCGCTTGGCCATAGGCATAAATAGCCACAATTCGATCTGCTGCAAATAGTTTAATCTCATTATTTTCTGTTTTTATCGCGATGTGAGCAAGTGCTTTTTCGCCGAGAGCTCCTTGTACTTTTTTCACTAGCCCGAGGAGAACATTTTTGTGCAAGACAACTTTCATATCTCTGTTTCTCTTCTTATTAAATAATTATTATTTATATATAAATAGTTGTAGTAGTGGACCCCATTTTTTCACACTACTAAAACTAAAACCCCTTGATTTAAAAGAGGATAAGGCCCAATTTCCCTGTGGATAACCCTGTGGATAACCCTGTGAATCATTTGTGAATTCATCTGTGGATAACTTCTTTACCCAAAGTAATCCACAGCTTATCCACAGATTATCCACAGGGTTATCCACAGGGAAAGCATGGGTTATCCACAGCTTATCCACAGGGAGCTTTCCTGTATTAGAGGGTGTTTTTATAGGTGTAAAATTTAGCATAGTTGGTCCAAGTGTTGTCTTATCGATTCAATATGTCCCCGCAGGTCAGGGTCACTTTCTTGTTGTTTGGTAATTCTTTTTACAGCATGGATGATTGTTGTGTGGTCCTTCCCCCCAAACTGAACGCCAAGATCAGGGTAAGAGCTATTTGTGACAGTTCTTGCGAGATACATAGCAATTTGCCGCGGAATGCTGATGGTCCTTTTTCTTTTCTTTGAGCGAAGTTCCGATGGTTTAATTTTAAAGTAATCAGCCACAGCTTTTTGAACTAAGGAAACTTCTGGCTTTCTAGGGACTGTAGATAGTATTCCTTGGAATGTCTCAGAGGCAAGGTGCTTGTCAATCGGGCGTCCTTGTAAAGCAGCAAAAGCTACGATTCTGTGAAGAGCTCCTTCTAGTTCCCTTATGTTTCTTTTGGCGTGAGTTGCTATATAATCTGCAACCTCAGACACCAAACAAACGCCTAGTTTTTCAGCTTTGTTCATAAGTATTGCGATGCGATGCTCTACATCCGGCGGTTGGATGTCTGCAACTAATCCCCACTGAAAACGGTTTTTTAGCCGCTCTTCTATGTCAGGAATTTCCTGAGGAAAAAGGTCTGAAGTGACGATAATTTGTTTTTTTGACTCATGAAGAGTGTTGAAGGTGTGGAAAAATTCTTCTTGGGTCGCTGATTTGTTGCCGGAGATAAACTGAATATCATCCACCATAAAGACATCGCAGTGTCTGTATTTTTGTCTGAAATCCCACATTTTATTATGACGGATGCAGTAGATCATTTCATTCATGAACTGTTCACTGCTGATATAGGTCACTATTTTGTCTTTGTTTCTTTTTTGAACATAGTTCCCAACGGCGTGTAAGAGATGGGTTTTACCAAGTCCTGTAGAACCATAAAGAAAAAGCGGGTTATAATTTATACCTGGATTTTCTGCTACATTTTGACACGCAGCAAGGGCAAATTGGTTACTCGGGCCTCGGACGAAGGTTTCAAAAGTGTATTTCGGATTTAGTTTAGAAAAACGGCTCAGTTTTTTTGAAAAAATGCCAGTATTTTTTCCTTTTGGGCCCTTCTTATCCTTTTTGTCGGCTTCTTCCGAAGAAGATGGTAGAAATAGCGGAGGAAGAATTTCTAAAGACAAGCACTCAAGACCAAGAGAGTCTTTGCAACTGGTTATGAGAGGGTATAACTCTTTTTGAGCCTTTTCAAAAAAAGCATCGGTTTTGGCGGCGAGCTCTAATTTGTCTGGAGACTCTGAGTAAAGTGATAAATTTTCCACGAGATTTATGTAGTCTTTTTCAGGAAGCTCTTTTTTTAGAGATTCTTGAATAAGAATCCAACTGCTAAAATTGGCTTCGAGCAAGGACGCAGGGCTGCGGACGGGTTCATTTTTTTTTTCTTGCTCCGAAGCAGATAAAGTAGTCTCGTCTTGTTTTTCAAAAGGTGGAAAAAGAGGTTTCATAAGGATTTGTTTATTGCCTTGGTAGTTTTACTGGGTGAAACAAAAGACAGAAAGAAGAGGCTTTTTTCTTCGGCGCTAGTATCTTTACCCGTCTTGTTTCTTTGGTTCAAAAGATACCATAGGGCCCCTTTCTTTTCCACTGGCAAATAGATCTAAAGTTATCTCTTCTCTTTTTTTATGGGAGCGGAGTGTTTTCAAGGAGATGTGATGAATTCCTCGTGGAAAGCTGTGGCTTATATCATGGGTGCTAATGCTCAAGTCCTTTTTCTTTTCTTGGGAGCTTTTGAGGCTTCTAAAGCGTGCTCAGGCTCTAGCGA
Organism: Zetaproteobacteria bacterium; assembly: GCA_947445855.1. Taxonomy (GTDB): domain Bacteria; phylum Bdellovibrionota_B; class Oligoflexia; order Oligoflexales; family Bog-1112; genus CANFEH01. The sequence continues at coordinate 4,109 of CANFEH010000036.1, read as the reverse complement.
GGGTGTTTGTGCTGTGGAGTCTTACTTTCTTCCTTTTGTGCTTGTTGTCAGTGGTTTTGTTTACTATAAGGTGCTTTGGCATCTAGCAAGGACAGAGAAGGGTAGGAAGTAGGCCCCTATTTTTTTGAAGAAAACAGAGAGGCAACTGTTGTTAGCGGGTTTTTTTTTGTTTAGTTTTCAAGCGTTTGTTCTCTTCTTTTTGAGTTATATTAGTTTTTTCTCTGTGAGCCCTTTTTTGCGTTTTTTAGGAGTTTTTTTTCTTCTTCTAAAAATTTTCTTCTTTTGTGTGTTTTTATTTTTTTTAGATGAGGAGTCACTCTCTTTGGTTGACTTTTTTCTTGGTGCTTTGTTAAGCTTCGTCTTATTTAATTGCCTTCTTTTGGCTGCTCATCGTTCAAGCTAGCGTTTTAATTAAAGGAGACTTCTCGGTGAATCTCTGTTTTTTCTTTTTTCTTTTTAGTGGCTTTTCGTCTCTTGCTTTTGGCTCTGGGGGAGAAAGCGGTTTTGATGGGTACCAATTTTTAGCAAACGCATTACATATTGATGTTGCTTTTGTCCCTGCTTTTTCTGCGGTTTTAAGCGTCCCGTGTTTGTTTGCTCTTGGGTTTTTTTATAAGAAAAAAGCGAGTGGTTTTGTGATCACAAAAAGCTTACAACCAAAGAACAAGATGAGCCTTTTTACGGCACTTGATTTGTGTCTTGATTTTCTCTACGGCATAACAAAAGACACATGCGGAGATGGGTTTCTGAAATTTCTTCCGCTTCTTTCAACGCTATTTTTTTCTGTTTTTTTGAGCAATGTGTCTGGTCTTGTCCCCGGTTTCTCGCCAAGCACAGGGAATTTTTCAATGAACCTATCGCTAGGTATTCTTGTTTTTCTCTCCTATAACTGGGCCGGGGTTCAGGAGCATGGGATAGGGTATGCAAAACAGTTTATGGGGCCTTTTGTCTTAATGGCGCCACTTTTTATTTGCTTAGAGCTTGTGAGTCATTGCGCAAGGCCTCTTTCGCTCGCTTTTCGTCTAACCGCGAATATCTTTGGTGATCATTTGATTTTGTCTGTTTTTAGTGGACTTGTCCCCCTACTGGTTCCTGTGTTTTTGATGTTTTTTGGTCTTCTTGTGGCTTGTGTTCAAAGCTTTGTCTTTACGCTTCTCACAGGGATATATATAAGTATGGCTGTTTCGCATGATCACTAAACTTATTTAATGTTTTATAAGGAGTTTTTATGAGGTCTTTTACGTACAAAGCTGTTGTTTCAAGCGCTCTTTTTTTTGCTAGCTCAGTAGCTTTTGCTTCTGGAGATGGCAGTGGAGCTCTTGCGTTTGCTGAGATTAGCGCTGGTATTGCTATTGCTATTGGTGCTGCTGGCGCTGCTACTGCGCAAGGCCGAGCGGCAAGCGCCGCGCTTGAGGGGATCGCTAGAAACCCTTCTGCAAAAGGAGATGTTTTTGTTCCTATGATCTTGTCTCTTGTTTTTATGGAGTTCCAAGCTCTTCTTGCGTTTGCTGTCGCATGGAAGCTCGTTAGCTAATAGAAGTATTATTTCCCTCCTCAAAAAAAAGAGTGTTTGTTCCACGTGAAACAAACACTCTTTTTTTTATCTTTTTTTTTTAAAAATGTTTTTTACAAAAAATTATCAAATTCTTTCTTTTTTTTCTTCCTTCAATAAAAAAAATATCTTTTCCTCATTATTTTAGTGGAAGTTGCAATTTTTTGCTTTTTTTCTATGAAAGAGTGTTTTTTTCACGAAAAAAACTTATTTTTATCGAGAAAGAAAACCGTCTAAGAAAAATAGTTTTTTTAGAAGATTTTCTTTTTCATAGTAAAAAAAACAAGAAAAGCTAAACTGTTCCACGTGAAACAATTTTTGTGTGGAGGTTTTTTGTGGCAGATTTTTTTGATAATGAAAGTACCAATTTAAAGACAGCAATTCTTCCTCTCCATTCCAAGGAGGGAGAAAAGGAAAAGGGGCTTGTTTTGAAAGAGGTTGAAATTGAGAAAGTGCTACCAAACAAAAACCAGCCAAGAAAGTCATTTGATTCTAGCGGCATAGAAGAGCTCTCTCTAAGCCTGCAGCGCGATGGCTTTCTTCAGCCTCTTGTTGTACTCCCTTTAAATAATGATGGATTTTACCCACTTGTTGCAGGCGAGCGACGTCTCCGCGCTGCAAAAAAGTTAGGCTTGCCTACAGTCCCCGTCCTTATTAAGGATTTTAGCCAAAAAGACTCTAAAAGAGCAGCTCTTGTGGAAAATATTCAAAGAAGGAATTTGCGTGTTTTGGAAGAGGCCAGGGCCTATGAAGAGCTTATCCAGGAGTTTGGTTATACCCATGAAAGGTGCGCAGAAGAGTTAGGGGTGGACCGAAGTAAAATAACAAATTTTTTGCGGCTCCTTTCTCTTCCAGAGAGTGTTCAAGAGAGTCTTGATAAGGGAGATTTGTCCATGGGGCACGCGAGAGCTCTTCTTTCTCTTAAGGCCAGCCCTTTGCGCTTAAAAGAGGCTCATAACTTGGTTTGTAAGAAGGGGCTTAGTGTTAGGCAGACAGAAGCCATTTGTCGTAGGCTTCTAAAAAATAGTGAGACCTCCCCTCTTGATGGAAACCTTGCGACAAAAGATGTATCAGAGGACCCAAACATTGAGTATCTAGCAGACCGCTTGCGTCAGAAGTTAAAAACAAAGGTCCGTCTTTTGGGGGCTGGAGGAAGAGGAAAAATAGAGATCTCTTATTTTTCGCCATCAGAGTTTGAAAGAATAGTTAGTTTTTTTAATTTATAACACTCAGCCTCCGCATTTTTTTGGACACCCTCTCAAAGAAAAGCTGAGCTTCGAAAGATTTTAAAAAGATTCTTAAGGTGCCTGATAAATACTACAACACTTGATATTGACCCATTCTTGGTAGGTGTCATTAGCACCATAGTCATGGGTAAAAGCGATTCCCTGCATTGCGTTATTTTTGGGACAGCGATAATAATTTCCAGCTGTGTGGTGTTTAGTCTTGGTGGTTAAACTTGTACCTGTAGACGCTTTATAAAAACTCCATTGAATTGGATCTAGAGTCTCCGTAGAGGCTGTAGATCCCCATGTGCAGCTTTCCAGGCCAGCTTCTGATCGAGTCTCGCAACACAAAATGCTGATATATTCCGCAAATGTTCCTGGATAGGTGCTATCAGATGCGTAGTATCTAATGCCAGCCATAACCTCGCTATCAGCACAAAGAGCGATCGTTGCATTAGAATAGCTTGTAGCTGCTGTAAGGGCTAAATCAGCGGGTGGTACTGGTACTGTTCCACCAGATTGGCAAGAACCAGCACTACTGTTGCAGGACTCTCCCTTTCTATCCCAAGCAGTCCAGGCACATTTATTTTTTTCAGCACCAGCTTCAATGGTAGCGAGATCCTGGAAGCCAGATCCCAAGCTTCCATAGCCCATGCAGCCAACTGCGACTTCTTCGTCCTTTGTCGTATTTTTATTTACAGGATGATTATATGTAATAACATTCATGGCTTCATAGTCATTGACACAGTGAAAAGAATTAGGTGCAGCACTACTAACTGACGTTTTGTAAACGTTATCAGCAGATTCTTTATAAGTCCCTAATTTTGACACTGTAGTATCGTCACTATCGATATTGTTGGAAACGTAGTTTAGGGTCCCTTCTGAAGGATCTGTACATTGATTTTTTTCTCCTGAACTAGCTCCAAAGCCATCTGCATCTGCATCTGGGTACCAGAGAATGTCAGATCCAATATTTGGATCGCTGTCGTCACAGTCTGTTTTATTTATGCTATACCCTGAAGTGCTTGTCTGTGATGAGACTATAATTATACTTTGAGAGCTATCATCGAGCCCATAGCCATCTCCGTCAGAGTCAATATAAAAAGTCGTTTCTTGAGAGTCATTGTTTGAATCGGCCTCGTTTGAATCAGCCTCGTTTGAATCAGCCTCGTTTGAATCAGCCTCGTTTGAATCAGCCTCGTTTGAATCAGCCTCTTGCTCTGTCTCGTTATTTGAATCAGCCTCTTGCTCTGTCTCGTTATTTGAATCAGCCTCTTGCTCTGTCTCGTTATTTGAATCAGCCTCTTGCTCTGTCTCGTTATTTGAATCAG
>CANFEH010000035.1 GCA_947445855.1 Zetaproteobacteria bacterium | reverse complement strand
TTCTGCTCCACCATGACCTAAAAAAAGTTTTATTTCCAATAAACTTTGTGACGAACTACTACGACTTAAAATAGCTTTTCTAAGACTACCAACTGTGTCATCAGGATCAACCTGCAAAGCACGAATAATAATAATCCCTGATCCAACAGCTTCAACAGAAACTGTGATTTCACCAGCTGCATCGTCTCTTTGCTGAACTTCTTGTCTTGGGCCTAAAAGACATGCTGCTAACAAACGTTTAGCCAAAGGAGCATAACCTAATCTTCTAGCTATAACTCTTAACATCAGTCTTTCGTTTTTTTCTTTTGCCTGATTAGCATAACCTAATCTTCTAGCTATAACTCTTATTTCGTTTTGTTCTTTTGCTTTGCTTTGTTTAGAAGCGCAAATACCACCTTCAGCAACAAATGTAAAATTGGAAAAAATAAGAGTTGTTGTAAGAAATAAAAGTTTAAATCGTTTCATAATTAGAAGCCCTTTTTCAGGTAATAGATTCTTGAAAAGAGGAGTATATCTTTGCTTATGTGTGAGATACAAAAGCTTTCTTGTAATTGCTTGGTGCTGAAGGGGTATTTCTTAGATCAGAACTCTCTAGGAAGTTCAAAAATACTACGTTAATTGAACAAAATTCATGATTTTTTAGAGAGCTAAATTGTGTGAAGAGAGATGATCGTTTTGCGGGTGAAAAGAAAACGCATTTCTTGGGTTTTGATACTGAAGGGATTTTACTTAGAAAAGAACTCTCTAGAAAGCTCAAAAAAGGCTTAAATTCATTTCTTTCTGATAATTTCTTGAAACTTTCAGCGGAACATTCTGATAAATATTTTATTGAAATACTTGTTTGGATAGAGATTGGAATGGCGGGAGAGACGGGACTTGAACCCGCGGCCTCCGGCGTGACAAGCCGGCGTTATAACCAACTTAACTACTCCCCCGCATTTTCGAAGACGAAAGGATTTATAAATATTTCTAGGGAGGATGTCAACATAGTTTTTTAAATATCTTACCGCAGTTATTGAAAAATTTTTGAAAACTTTCTTCTTAAATGTGCGAAAGCGGAAGTTCAGTTTTATCCACAACACTTTTGAGAATAAAACTGGATTGAATGCTCTTTACTTCAGGGATCTTTGTAAGTTTGTTTAGAAGAAAGCTTCTATACTCATCAAGATCTTTCGCTACTACTTTTAGGAAGTAGTCAGCTGTTTGCCCAGCTAACAAGTAACACTGGACCACCTCAGGGATACAAAGAATAGATTTTTCAAAATTTTCAATCACACCCGTCTCATGACTTTTCAGCTCAACACTAATCATAGCAGTCAATTTAAGCTGCAATTTTGACGGATTAAGAAGAGCTGCATAACGCGTAATAAAACCTCTTTCCTCTAAGGACTTTACACGTCGCGAACAAGGGGATGGAGAAAGAGAAACTCTTTCAGCTAAGTCTTGATTTGCAATATTCCCCTCTTGCTGAAGAATTTTTAAAATTTTTTTGTCGATGGAATCTATAGTCTTCAAAATTTTTCTTTCTAAAAATTGCTGACTTTATTTAATTTAAGCTATAAAACACCAAATATACAATAAGTCAGACAATATTTGCAAGCACATTTCGTCTAGATTTTGTTAAACTCCCGGAAAGCAACTAAAAGCTAATGATAAAAAGGAGAGCTAGAGCTTATGTCTAAAAATAAAATTGCTAAAAGAGGATGGAATTCTGAATCTGGTTACGTTTGGTCCATGATTGGATCAGCCGTTGGTTTTGCTAATATATTGAGTTTCGGAGCTAAAACCTATCAAAACGGAGGTGGTGTTTTTCTAATCCCTCTTCTCATTGCTGTCATGCTCCTTGGGCTTCCAATGCTCATTTTAGAAGGTCTTGCAGGGAAAACTTTTCAGTCCCCTCTTGTGACTTCTTTTGGAAAAATTATGGGGCAAAGAGGAAAGTTTCTAGCTTGGCCTACTGTTTTTGGGGTAATCACAATTGGTGGTTTTTATACTGTGCTCTGCACATGGAGTTTAGCCTATATCTGGTTTAGTGGCACAGGGACTATTCCAGCAACAACAGAATCATTTTTTCACGATACTTTTCTTCATGTTACCTCTTCTGTTTCAGAACTTGGTTCTTTCTCATGGAGTATCGGACTCGGTTCGCTAGTTTTACTTATTGTTATTTACAAAATCAACTCAAGCCCTATTGCTAAAGGAATTGAGAAACTCTCTAAGTTTTTTCTTCCGATTCTCATGGGACTTCTTCTACTTTTCTTAGTTGGTGTTTTTTTTCTCCCAGGAGCCATGAGCGGAATGAAATACCTTGTTACACCTGATTTTAGCGTTCTTAGAGACAGTAAGCTTTGGTTACTGGCTTTTGGTCACGTATTTTTTAGCTTAAGTATTGGTCTTGCTATTATCTCTGGGTATTCAGCTTACACAGAAGAAAGTATTAACATCACTCGAAGTATGGTTCTTGTTGTTCTTGGTGATCTATCTACTTCTATTGTTTCAGCTTTTGTCATTTTTGGTTGTCTAGGCCACCTAGCTTTCATCACAGAAACACCTTTCACAGAAGTAGTCAGCTCCTCTAGCTTTGGACTTGGGTTTGTAGTATTTCCAAAACTTTTTCAAAGCTTTCCTAGTCCACTTGGAGCTATTGTTGGAGTGCTTTTCTTTTTTTCGCTCTTTTTAGCAGGGATTACAGGACTTATGTCTATCATTGAAGCTGCTGTTGGGAATATTACAACTGAACTTTCTTTCTCTCGATCAAAAGCAACTTTTTTGGTTTGTACTATTGTTGGAACACTTTCTCTTCTTTTTAGTTTTGGAAATGCTGCTCACTTAATAGATGTTCTTGATTATATGGCAGCTGGAGTCAATGTTCTTCTAAGCGGATTTATTCAAATTGTTCTTTTTCTTTATGTGAATAAAACACTCTCAGAAAAAAAAGAATGGTTTAGAAATGGAAAGAAAAAATTCTATTTCTACTCCCTTAAATATCTTTCACCCTTACTGATTTTAATTATTCTTTTCACGAGAATTTATGATGATCTCACCACAAGTTTTGATTTATCAAAGGGCATCCGCTGGAGTTGGTTTCTGCTTGTGTGGATAGCAGCCTACTTTTTCTCAAAAAAATCTACTCGCTCTTCAAATAAAAATCTTCAAGAGTATTTGTCTTAAGTCTACGTTGATACTCCAAAAGGAAATCTCTTTCCTCTTGAAATTTTTTCATAAAACCATTATTTTTTTGTTCTAAAAATAAATTTTTTTCTTCCATTTTATCATTCTCAAGATCGAAGAAAAACTCATTTTTTGATTCTTTGTGATAGACATACTTGTAAGGCCATCTCACAACACCTAGATAACTACCTGAATAGGGCTGAATTTGATAAACAGATCGTCCCTCAGGAAATGGATGAAGACCTGAAGATCCCATGAAAGCTTTTTCTTTTTTTATACCGAGTAAATCAAGTAAAGTAGGAGCAATATCTAATTGAGAACTTGGAGCCTTTATAATTTTTTCTTTAATTTGGTTTGGCCAAAGAATCACAGCAGAAGTCCTATAAAACTCTTCAAAAAAACTAGCAATGTTAAAGTAATAACCGTGTTCCCCGAGAGGCCAACTGTGGTCACCTAAAATCACCACAATACTATTTTTAAGATAGTCTCTCTTTCCCAGTTCTTCGAAAAAAGTTTTTAAGTAATCATCACTCAAACGAATAGCGTTTCCATAATGTTCTGGAATAGTTTTGGCATTTGGATAAAGCTCTCTTTTCTCATAAGGAACATTTTCAAAACTCATATGACTTGAAACTGTTGTAAGAGATGTAAAATAAGGACCTTTTGTTTCACTGTTTTTATGAACCTTGTCAAGATATCGAAAATATTTTTTATAAAAAACATCATCTTGAAGTCCCCAACCCCAAATATGTTTTTTATCTTCTTCTGTAACAAACTCTTCTGACATCCCTTTGATATGATCAAAATTATGTCTTTCCATGAAATCTCTTGTGTTGTCAAAATCAATTAAGCGATAAGCTTTAAAAAAAAGATTTGTATACCCCTCTCCTTTTAAAACATCTGACAAACATGTAAAATCATGATGAGCATAAGCTTTAAAAATTTTTCTACCAGAGCTTGGAAGTTTTGAGCAAAGAGTTGCAAATTGCCCTCGACTTGTCTGAATAGAGTTTCCATAAAAATGCTCGAAAAAAAGTCCTTTTTTTGTAAGAGATTTATAAAATGGAGTGTACTCTCCTTTTGTTTCATGAATTTTTTGTCTGTAATTATTGCTAAGAGACTCCCAGAAAATCACAAAAACATGAGGCTTATCTTCTTTTTCTTCTAGTGAAGAAGTTACATGTACTTGAGAAAAATCTTTGGGAGTTCTTCTCTCTCTCGCTTCCTCTGCTATTTCTAAAGAAACTTCTAAAGCACTAAAAAGAGCCTTTGAAAACGGATCTAAATCTGAAGAAAAAGAAAGAAGAAGTGCTAAGTAAAAAAAGAAGGACAAAATCCCAAGTCGCTCTTGAAACTTCGTCCGATCTTTTCTATTTTGACGAGAAAGATAATTCATAGTCAAAAAAAATAAAACTCCCACTAGAATTGCTACTAATGGTAATTTTTCAACAATTTCCTGCAAGCCTTCCCGTGAGAAAATTTCATACACATTGTCAAAAACAAAAAACACATCAAGAGGCTTTTTTAAAATGAAATGAACAATATGAAGAAATACAACTAAAAGAGAAAAACTTGATACAAAAAAAGCATAAACCTTTTTTCTTTTTAAAAAATGAAAAGAAAAACTCATCAAAAAGAAAAGGCTAAGTTGAGAAACTATCAGGCTTAAAATAAATTTTTCTGCAGAAATAAAACCAAAAAACCAAAGTGAAAAAAAACATAGAGCATTAATAAGATAAAGAAGCCTCTCAGCTCTTATTTTTTTCAATCGTTTCATGAATCCCCCAGAAAACATTTTGTTCTAAAAGGACTCATCGAGTTTTTTTAGAAAAATTTGATAGAAGAAAGCTAAAAACTAAAAAAAGAGGCCTCAAGAAATTTTTAAGCCTCTTTTTTAAACTCATCAAAAGATGCAGTGATCTTATCCAGCTTTTTTCTTATACAAGATTCCCAGAAGCTTTAGCAAAACGAGCTTTCTTAGAGCCAGCTTCGATCTTAAACCCAAGACGTGTAGCTTTTCTTGAGGATGGATCAACAAAAGCCACGTTGCTGATATCAAGGGGCATAGCACGAGTAACAATTCCGCCATCTGGATTTTGCATGTTTGGCTTTTGGTTTTTCTTGACAAGATTAGCTCCTGCTACAAGAACTTTGCCGTCTACTTGGATTTTTTCAATTTTTCCAATAGTTCCTTTAGAACGACCAGTTAAGACAACAACTTCATCACCTTTTTTTAACTTTGTTTTGATTCTCATTTTAGCTAACTTTCTATTATTATTAAACTATTGCAAACTTTTTCAAAGATTCCAAGTAAGCACACTTGGAACTCTCTTTAATTCAAAAAACACTTTTACAGATTCTAATAGCTTTGCGAACCATCAGATTCCTTTGCTAGAAAAAGAAAAAGGGCTTAAACCCCTAACTTTTAAAACAATATCGAGCTGTAGTCAAGTCTATCATTGTGAAATCTGACGAAGAGAGGATAATCGTCTATAATTAAAAGAAGAAAGCATCCAGCCTCTAAAGCGGCGGACAGTGTTCAACGATTTTTTGTGAGACAAAAGGATCTTCTATGGGTTTTCAAAAAAACAAGGCTATCTCAAAGCTCTATTTTATTTTTTTTCTATCCTTTTTTCTGTTTACCCCTATAGCTCGTCCTGAGCTAGGAACCTCTCAGGGGCTTTCCTTCTCCCCTTCTGATGTAGTTATCTGGCATAGTCTAGAGTCTATCTCTTATGAAGATTCCTACACAGCTGTCAAAGTTTCCTTAGAAACAAAGGAAAATTTTAGTATCTACTCAAGCAAACTTAAAGTGCACCCTCCTGAAGGAGCATTTTTTTCTCACCTTCAAGCTCCCATCATAGAAATCGCTGAAGATCCCATGACAAAAGAACTTACGAAAATTTACCGAGGAGGTGAGTTCACTTTTATATTCTCAAATCTTCTTCCTCACAAAGAATCTCAGTTTTCTTTCACAATAGAATATGTAGGGTGCAGTTCGAAAATCTGTCTTTTTCCTTATAAGGAAAAAATAACAATTCCTAATCTTTTTGTCGCAAGTAGTCTCCCACAAAAATTTGGGCAAGAAATTGATTTAAGTGGTAATAAAGAAAAAAAAATTACTGAAAAAATCGATGACAACTCTCTTCTAAATTTTACAGAAAATTCCTTTACACAAAAAATACAAGATAAAAAAAGTCTGTCTTCTTTTTTGTTTTTTCTTTTATTTCTTTTGCTAGCAGGAGTTGCTACAAACTTTACTCCTTGTGTTTATCCAATGATCCCTATAACCATTCGCATCTTAGCAAAACAAGAAACATCTCCTCTTCTAGCCTCTATAGCTTACGCTATTGGGATTATGATCACCTATACAACTCTTGCTATTGTAGCAATTGCTAGTGGAAGTTTTTTTGGGAACATTTCTGCAAACATTTACATGAATTTTTTCTTAGCTCTTGTTATGTTCTACTTTGGTCTCAGCATGCTTGGTTATGGAAATTATTCCTTTCTTCAAAAACTTGGTTATAAATTTTCTTCCAAAGAGCATGGACTTAAAACAGCTTTTATCATGGGAACAGGAGCTGGACTTATAGCTTCTCCTTGTACTGGCCCTATTCTAGGTTCACTCTTAGCGTATTCCTCTACAGCTTCTGCTAGCTCTCTTATGATCATTGCCTATTTCCTCACTTACAGCTTTGGTTTTTCTCTTCCTTATATTTTCCTTGGACGTGCAGCTAGTAAGCTTTCGAAGATCCAATTTAAATCATCCATACAAGAAGTCACAAAAATTCTTTTTTCCGGAGTTATGTTTGGACTTTTCTTTTATTATTTAAGAATCCCCTTCTACAGCTTTCACAAAACACTTCTTCTCTATTGGCCTCTTCTTTCTGTTCTCAGTTTTACTTCATTTTTAATTTTTTATTTTGGATCGAAAAAATTTGATTACTTAAACTTTCTAAGAATTAAAAGTGTGATTCTTCTTGGTTGTTTCTTTTTCAGTAGCGTTCAGTGGAAAACTCAAAAAATACATACAGGAGAACTCCATTGGCTCACAAGCGAACAAGATGCTTTTATGGAAGCCAAAAAAACTGGCAAGCCTATTTTTTTAGATTTTTGGGCTGAATGGTGTGAGGTGTGCAAAAAACTTGATAACGATACTTTCTCAGACACAGCATTTACAAGTTATATGAAAGAGAAAGAATGGATTCTTTTAAGGCTAGATTTAACTAAAAACAACGAAGACAATAAATCTATTTACAAAAAATATAATGTTGTAGGCTTACCAACACTTGTTCTCTTGTCTAAAAACAAAGAGAAACAACTAAAAGGATTTATAACAACAAGCGAGCTCATTCAAGAACTAGAAAATTTTACTCAGGAATAAATTAAACAAATGACTCCTCGATAAAGAAGGAATAAATGTGAAAAAACACATCTTATACATAGCTTCAGAAAACAAAATAAAAGAGGCTAAAAAAGATTTAGAACGCTTTGTTTCTTCTAAAAAACCTAATGATCACTATACTCTTACTTTAACAACAAAAGAAAATCTTGATTTCAGTATCTATTTTGTAAAAAAATTAGAAGATTTAAGCACCTACCTTAGATCCTATCCGCTTGATATTATTCTTTATGACGAACGAGACCGTAATACTTGTGCTAAAGAAGCTATCAAAATTATTCGTTCAGAAATCACCCTTCTTTCCTCAACCCTTGGTCTTGATTTTCATTTTTCTATGCAAAAAGTAGCTACAATTATAGGACACCATGATGAGACTGAAAAAATTCTTTTTTATCTTGGTAGAAGAAATTTAAAAGAAGTTTTTGTTAATCCTAAAAAATTTTTTAGTTCAGTAGAAAATATTTCTACTCTTCTTCAATATAAAAAAAATAGTATCAAAGGTGATAAAATTGGTTTTGCTTGTGGAGGAGGCGGACTTGATGGTTATCTTTATAGTCTTGGATGTATACTAGCCATCAACCATGCTCTTGAAAAAGGAAAATTAGAAGATTGTCACTATTTTTCAGGTATTAGTAGTGGTTCTATCGTATCTAGTATTTTAGCAAAAAAACTGTCCATCGAAGACAATATTCTGGCTCTTTATGGCAGGTCGCGTCTTTACAAAACATTTTCAGCTCGTATTCTTTATGATTTTGCAGGATTTGAATTTTTTAAACGAATGATGTCTTATGGTTTTAGAAAAGATACTGGAGAAAGCCTAAAAGCTTCTGAAAGATTTCTCAGATCTATGCCAACAGGACTTTTTCACGGCAGAAAGTTTGTGAAATATTTTGAGGAATGCCTCGAAGCTGCAGGTGTCGAAAATGGTTTTAAAAAAGAATTTAACAATCTCTTCATTGGAGCTACAGATCAAGATACCTTTGAACATGTCGTCTTCGGACTAGAACCCTGGAATCATATTAAACTCTCTGATGCTATTCGAGCATCGAGTGCTCTTGTTCCATTACTAGCTCCTTGGAGAATAGATGGTACAAGCTTTATTGACGGACAAATCACAAGAAGTTGTAATATTGATCTGCTTATTCGCAAAGGGTGTAATCTTATTATTATAGTAGATCCTGTTATGCCTTACTCAAAAGAAATCATCGAAGGAGTTGATGTTCAAGGCGGATTCTATACTGTGATTCAAACAATTAAAGCTTTGATTTATAGCCGTTTTAAAGCACGCCTAAATCACCTCCATGAAAGACACCCTGAAGTTTCTTTTATTCTATTCCAACCAGAAGGTGATGCCGCTTACTCTATGCGTGGACTTCCTATGAAAAGTAAAATTAACACAGATCTTCTCACTGAGTCTTATCGTTCAACTCTTTGGCGCATCAGAAAACGTTACCAAGTTTATGACAGCAAACTAAAAAATTTTTCTTTTGAACTAAAAAGTCCCGATGAACTTATAAGTCTTACTCGCAAGAAAGTGATTGATATTATTTAAATTGTATTTTATTTTTTTGCGGAAATAAAAGAAACTCCTTCTTTTAACTCCATCCACAATGAAAGCACATCAATGAAATTCTTTAAAATTATTATTGTTTTGTTCATATTGCACATTGTATTTCAAACTAATGCTTATGGTTCATGCTTAGCAAGAGCTGCTTATAAAGCAAGAGTAATAAACTTTCCGAAAAAAGCGGAAGGTTCACCCCATACTTTAACCAATAGATTGTATTTTGCCATGCACTCGGGGAGAAGACTCTACGGTAAAGAGTGGGAGAAAAGAAACTCAGATCATTTGAGTTTATTTTATCACACTAAAATGCTTACACTTTTGCAAGAGCGTTTTAGCCCGGGATCATTTCAGGGTAAAAATATAGGAGCTACTAATGTCTTAGGGCTGTCAAGTGGGAGTTCTCTTGCTATGTGGAGTGCTATTGTCCCTGATCACTTTCGCATAGGAATTCCTAATAAAAATGCCAATACAAAATATCCCTTTAAACGAGTCTGTAATTCTGTTTTGCTTCATGAGTTACAACATATAGCAGATAATCATCTCCAAAAAGCATATAGACATAAAACAGAAAGTGACCCATATTCTACTGAATATTATCAAAAACTATTTTAGCTAGAGTGGTACCATGAGTTAAATGCTGATCTTGCTATGTTACAACTTAGTACTGATCAAGAATTAGAAGAAGTGCTCTTATATTGTATTACTTACTATGAGAACCTGAAAAAATTAGCTGCAAAAAAAACAGAGAAAGTCTATGGTTTGGCAGAAAAAGAGCAAAGAGAAAACGGTTCTTTTACTCCACATCCTTATCTTCCAAGACGGGTAAAATATATTGAAGAAGAGCTAAATAGAAGAAAAGAAGGTAATAGAAAAGGACCAAATGTCAGAGAGTTTCTTAATCAAAAACCAAACATAATAACTAGACATCAATCATTTGACATATTTTTGTGAAATAAATAACTTTTTTTACAAAAGAGTCAGGATAAATTTCTTTTATCACAACCTCATAGTTTGAAAGTTGTTTAGCATACCCTTTCATCTCGCAAAAATTTCTAAGATCTTCACAAGAAGAAACAAAAGATGTTTTAAAATCAACAAGAAGAATATCCCCTGATTCATAAAGAACAAAAAGATCAATCACACCTTTTGTCATAAAAGAACCATGCAGAGAAAGAATCGGATATTCAGCTTCAATTTCTTTTGCATTTTTGAAGAGGCTTTGGAAACTGTCTGAATAAAAATTCAGTTCACACTCTTCTTTTTTTTCTAAAAAAAGTTCTGATTTTTCTTTATCTGTCAGCTTCTCAGATTTCCAAACGGGAGATATTTCAACAATTTTATTCCAAAGTTTTTCATAAGAAAAATTTTTCTTCAAAATTTTAAGTTCAAAACATTTATGAACAAATGTTCCAAGAAGAGAAGAGAGTCGTTCTGATTTAGAACTGTTTTTCTTCTTATATTCATAATCTTCGGAAAATAAAAACTGAGTATTTTCTTCATGAGGAGTTATAATTTTTATATCTTTTGCCGCTCGGAAGATAAAGTCTATGTCCTTCTTAGTTTCTTTTACTTGATTCTTATAGAAAGAAGATAAAGCAGGAGGAGGACTCATACCAGACTCTAAAATAAACCATTTTTTCTTCTCGTCAAAAGAACATCTGTGAGCTTTTAGATAAGAGATAAGCTCACCATGAAAACGAGAAGCTGTCCCACTTGAAGAGCTATGAGCACTTATAAAAAGATACTGGCTAGCTCTTGTTAGCGCTACATAAAGAAGACGAATAGACTCTTCAAACATGAGCTTCTCTGAATTTTTATGAACAGTTTTAAAATCTTTATCCTCATGAGGCATCGCGTCATAGGTGCCAGAGTAATGAATCCCATGGGATGATTTAATCCAGTAGCGATCAAACTTAAACCAAGAATCAGAGGCTTCAATCAAAGATACCAGTGGAAACTCTAGGCCTTTTGACTTGTGAATACTCATAAATGTGACAGCTTCTTTAGAAGAATCTTGGCCCATTTGTAAACCAATTTCTGAAATTTTTTCAATTTCTTCTAAACAAGAAATTAAAGTTGAAAAACCTTTTTTTTCTAGCTCCAAGAAAAAGTCTAAAAGTTTCATTAGATTTTTTTCGAAACCGGTACGTTCTTTTTTCTCTTCTTCAGAAGAAAAAAGAGTGGCAGAAGGAATTTTTGCATACAGCAAAAACAATATTTTATGGGGAACTAAACAAAAAACCTCTTCACGAAGCTGAAGAAAGTCTGTTAGAAATATTTTTTCTTTCTCTAGATATTCAAAAAACTTTTCTACACGCTCGATTGAAGCCTTGTCCTTTGTTTCTAAGAGAGCTTGTAACAATATTTTTTTATCGAAATCAAAAAGTGGAGAAGAAAAAAAGCTTACAAGCGAAAGAATATCTTTTGGATTCACAAAAAATTTAAGAAGAGAAATAACAGCTTTCACTTCCTTATACTCAAAGAAATTAGACTCTGCTTCTCTTCTTGTTGGTATGTCTTTTTTATCAAGAGCTTCAAGAAATGTGTCCACATGAGTCGCATTTCTATAAAGAACACAGCAATCACTAGGATTTATGGTGCGGAAAACTTTTTTTTCTTTGTCGTAGATAGGGTATAACTCTCTATTATTAAAGAATTCTTCAAAAAACAAAGCTAAATTTTCTGCTTCTTTTTCAAGAGGAGTAATCTCCTTACTTTCTTCACTCGAAATATTTTCACAAACAACAACTCTTGCCACATCTGGTATAACAGGATTATTGCATTCTTTTTTTGCTGTTACATGAACAGGGAAATTTTTATCAATTTTTTTTACAAAAAAATCACTCAAAAAACTCATAATCAGTGGTGATGTTCTATAGCTAGCATTTAATGATACAATTTGTTTTTCATACTGCTCAAAAAAATCAGATGAAAGATTCATCACAAAAGGATCAGCTTCCCTAAATCCATAGATGGACTGTTTTCTGTCTCCTACTATAAAAGATGTTTTGTGCGATTTATCATCAGAAGAACTTTCAAAAGAGCTTAAGATATCTTCCATAAGATGGGAAAATATCTCCCACTGCACCATACTTGTATCTTGGAATTCATCGATCAGGATATGATGAATTGATTTCTGAAGAAGCCACAAAATACTGCCATTAGAGTCTTTAGAAAACAGGTTATGACAAGCCATACTCAAGTCAGAAAATTCACAGACCATCAGGTTTTTTTTAATCTGATCTCTTTTTGAAGACCATAACTTATAGATTAAAAATAAACTTTCCCCCGCATCATTAAGTTGTTGCTTAGATTTTTCGTTGAAAAACAAAGAAAAAATATCTTCTACTTGTGAAATAACAGAAGAAAGCCCTTCTCTTTTTGCACCTCTCAGAAGGGTTTTGCTCACTAGTCCTTTTTTTGTCAAAAAACGCTCATTTGCAAGACCTTCAAAATTTCCAGACTGAACAAAACCCCTTAAAACTTCTTCTTTTGTTGTGTGACGAACTAATTCAAAAAGCTCTTTTTGAACTTGAAGTACAATATCAGATAAATTTTTAGCAAGAAAATCTTTCTCAGCATTCATAGTATAAGATAAGAAAGGTTCGTAACCCTTTTGTTCTAAATAAAAAATATGAAGTCTGTAGCGGTAGAGTTCCTCTACTTGTTTTTGAATTCCAAGAAGTCCTTTTTGAGGAAAAACAGTCTCGATTCTTTTAAAATTTTTTTCAAACTCTTCTCTTGATTCTTTATCCTTTAAAAGAAGATCCCAAGCATCTCTATGAAGTTTTTCATTCTCATAAGATTCTACAAGGTTTAAACTTCTTAAAAAAGATTCTTTTTCTTTAGCATCACTAGCAGATTCTGCTGGAAATCTTGTGACCCATTCATAAAAAATAGAATCAATTGTTGTTATCTTAAGTCTTTGAGTTGATGACAAAATTAATTCTGCTGTTGCTTTTGCAGATCTTGGTTTAGAAAACAGGTAGTTTTTTTCTTGTTCTGAAATAAAATTCGCATAAAAAATTTCTAGTTTTTTTTCAAATTTTGCTTGTGCCTCTTTATTCACAAGAAGATGACTAGCTTCAGATATAATTCTTTCATGCATCTCGCCTACTGCTTTAACTGTAAAAGTAATCGCTAAGATTTCTGAAGGGTCTGCTCCTGCTCCAACAAGAAATAAAAAACGCTGTGTTAGCTGATAAGTTTTACCAGTTCCTGCAGAAGCCTCAACCATGAAGCTGTTATAGGGATTTTGTGGATCTTTTATAAACATGGATGTAGAGCTCCTCACTCACCTGGCTGACAGAAATCAAAATACTCACAACTCTCACAGTGCTTTCCTTTGTTTTTTTCAAACTGAACATTTTCTTCTCTAAAGCAAAGAAGCGCTTCTGTTACTTTCTTGCGAAAATCGACTGTCACCTGTGTTAAAGATTTTTTCTTTAAAGAACTGGCATCTGAGACACCTTCTATTTCTGGAAAAAAATCACCAACTCCTCGCGAGTTCCAATTTCCATCCATAATACTCCAGTAACCAAATAGTCCATTTTCTAAGTCTTTTTTATAAATAATACTGTAAACAAGCAGATAAAAAAGAAGCTGAGTGTCTTTGTAAGTGCTTTGGTCTTTTAAAGTTGGGACTGTTTTTCTTTTGTAATCCACAAGAAGAAATCTACCTCCCCCTTGATCCAAACTATCAATAGAACCTCTTAGGGGTATCTGGCATTTATCACCAAAAGAATTTTCATACTGAAAAAATGGAGTTTTAATTTTAGAAAAGCTCCCTCCAAAACTAAGTTCTTTTTCAAAATCACTAAAGAAAGATTCACTTTCTTTATCATTAATAAGCCTGTAAAATTTCACTAAAAACCGAACAAAAGAGGGCCAAGAATAGTTCAGAAGATGGTAAACAATTCCTCTTGAGAGCTTTTTTTCAAAAAGAAGAGTTGTGATAAGTTGTAAACGTTTTAATAAAACTTCATAAATATTTTCTGTTAGGATTCTTTTAGCAAGACGAGGAAGTTTTAAGTCTTCTTCATCACAGCCTGTATAAAAAATTTCTAAAATTTTATGCAGAATCTTACCTTCTTCCAAATAATCTTTAGACTCAAAAAAATGTTCTTTTTCAATTTTTAAGGAGTAGAGAAAAAACTTATAGGGACAATTCAATAAAAAAGACAAAGATTTTGCAGATAAATCAGGAAAAAACTCTCGTCCGTCTACAAAAAAATCAGATCTTTTTTCTTCTATTATCAAAGATTTTTTATTGGAAGAGAAAAAACAACTCCAACTAGACTCGAGATCTTCGACTACTTTTCCATCGTATGCTTTCTCTATTTCAAGAAAACGAGATGGTATAGTTTTTCTTCCCCTCTCTGAGGCTGGGTAAAAGAGTTCGAGACGAGAAATTCTTTTCTTCAAAAGATAATAAGTCGTGTCTTCAAGAGCTTCCACATACTCCCAACCTCTCAAACCTATTTTTTTCTTAATCCAATTATCAAGGATGTAATCTTTTGGGAGTTTTTTAGGAAATTTCCCCTCGACACACCCTAAAATAATAACAACTTCAAGTGGAATGTAACGAGACTCAATCAGTCTTAAAATCTGAACACCCTCGAGTGGATACCCGACACTCCTTACTTCCTCAGAAAGGAGTTTTTTCTGAAAAAAATCCTTTATCTCTTTTGGACTTAACAAAGGATTGAAACATTCATAAGCCTCAGTAAAAGAGTCTACAAATTGATAAGCTGCGGTTTTTAACGAATTTGAAAGACCACTATCTTCTACAAGGGAAACTTCATAGATTTTGAAAAAATGAAAAATTTCATCAATTAAATTTCCCCAATTTTTTAAAGAACGAGAAATTCCAAATTTTGAAAATGCTAATAGAAACTCTTTGATATCTAGATAGAATAGTTTTAGCGCTTCACTAATAGAAGGTTCTTCTATTTTTTTTAAAATCCTTTCAAAACCTCTTTCTTCTCTTGTGTCAATGATAGAAAGCAAAATCAGCTCTCTTTTTAATTCTTCTTCTTTCTTATAAGATTTAAGTGCTAAGAAAGTAATTGGATGAATCAAAAAATCTATAATTTCTTGTTTTTTTTCTGTCCCTTTTGCAAGAGTAATAAAAGTAGAAAGCCAAGAGCCTAAGAGTGTTCCAGAGAGCTTTAAAGAAACAGCAATGTTAGCTTTTAATAATTTTCCTTCAAACTGAGCTCGAACAAGAGCACTATAGGTGTTCTCACAGCTCACAAAAATACCGATTTGTGATGGAGCAAGACCTTTTTTTTGATAATCTAAAGCTGCATTATAAGCCTCAAGAACTTCTGCCATAGGCGTGCTAGCACGTTTAATCACTCTTGTGCTAGGAAATTCACTTGTTTTTATTATTCTAGACTGTGCTTCCACTTGCACAGCATCTCGTAAAATTTTAAGAGGATTTATCGGTCCCAGAAGATTTGGAGCTTCTGTCATCCAAAGACTCGTTTTACCTAAGAGAAGAAGGTGATTTACAAGATCTAAAAAATCTTTTCTAAGTGTGGTAAATCCTACAAAATAGATATGTTCCCAAGAACAGTTGTCTTTTGTGTTCCACTTGCTTTTCAAAACAGACACAGCTTTTCTGTAATAACTATCCTTCAAAAGAAGATTTTTTTCACTCAGTAAAGATGTAAAATCTTTGTAAAGATTCTCTAGCTCACTCACTTTAGCTTTCATAAAATCTAGATGCTCAATGGAAGCATAAATATCTTCTTCGAAAGACTTTCTCATATCATCAAAACAAGAATTTTCTAGCCTTGCTTCTATAATCTCTCCAAAAAACTGCTTAATCTCATGTTCATCACCGAGGCGAATAGACTCAAATTTTTTTTCTTTAATAAGAGACGCTAAAATAAGTTCACAACCAAGATCAGACACGATCGACTCTGTAACATCTTCTGGGTCTAAAGAATTTGTGACAAAATTTTCAAAACTATAAACTTTTGGTCTTGGAAAAGCAGGGTACACTTGAGCAAGCTTTGAAAGAAAATAAGCTTCAAGCCTAGCAGTTGGAAAAACTATCACAAGATTTTTCAAAGAAAATTTTCCGAAAGTAGCTACTTCTTGGGAAAGTTGCGAGACAAGACAAGTAGCCTCTGGCCACAGATGTAAACCTTCTTTTCTGAAACTCACAAAAACCCCTTTTTCACAGTAGCCATAAGATTTTTATCACGAGAAAATTCTATTTTCTTGTTCTCCAACACGAATAAATGTTGTTCTTTTTGACAGTTCTTTCAAGTGACGAGCCCCCACATAAGTACAAGTAGAGCGTACTCCTCCCAAAATATCTTGAACAACAGTAGAGACATCTCCTTTGTAAGGAACAAGGACACACTTGCCTTCAGAAGCTCTGTATTCTGCTAATCCTCCACTATGTTTTTCCATAGCAACCTCAGAAGACATACCGTAAAAACGTTTAAAGAGTTTTCCATCTTGCATCACGTCTTCGCCTCCACCTTCTTGAAAGCCGCTTAGCATTCCTCCGAGCATTACAAAGTCTCCTCCTGCAGCAAAAGCTTTTGCTACATCCCCAGGAGTGGTGCAGCCTCCATCAGAAATAATATGCCCTTTCAAGCCATGAGCTGCATCTGCACACTCAATGACAGCAGATAATTGTGGATACCCAACCCCTGTCTTAACACGAGTAGTACACACACTCCCAGGACCAATCCCAACTTTAACAATATCAGCTCCAGAAAGAATAAGTTCTTCTGTCATCTCAGGAGTCACTACGTTACCAGCTACAAGAGTTTTGTTAGGGAAGCTTTCTCTTAGCTTTTTTACATGATCAACAAATAGTTGGGTATAACCATTTGCCACATCAAGACAAATAAACTCCACATGAGGAGCTACTTCTAAAATTTTTCCCAGTCTTTCAAACTCTTCTTGAGAAATTCCGCAACTGACCATGAGAAAGGAACCTAAAGTGTTTGACTGAATAAAAGCATTTGTACTCCAGTCCTCTAGGCTGTAGTGCTTATGAATAGCGGTTAAAAGCCCTCTATTAGCAAGAGCTTCTGCCATTGCAAAAGTCCCAATCGTATCCATGTTAGCAGCCACAATAGGATAACCTTCCCACCTATACCCGCTGTAACGAAACTCAAAAGATCTGTGCAAAGATACTTCTTTACGACTTGTGAGAGTTGATCTTTTTGGCTTAATCAAAACATCACTAAATCCTAGTTTCACATCCATTTCCACACGCATTGGAGCTCCTGTTGCTAAAATTTTTTCCTTGAGTGACTTGAAAGCGACTTTGTAGTAATAGGTACAAAAAAGTTTGCTAGATGACAAACTCTATTTCTATCTGCAAAAAGAAAGCTATGCTTATGATGAATGTGGAACTATCTCTTTCTGAACTAGAAGTCTATAAATCTTACGCCAATAAAAATCTTCCGCGACACACCTCTTATCCTGCGGCACCTTTCTGGGAAAGCGAGACGAAGACACTCACTCTCTTTCAAATTATAGAAAATTTAGAAAAAGATAAGGATGATTTTTCTCTTTATATTCATATTCCTTATTGTCGAAGCCTTTGTTACTACTGTGGTTGTAATAAAGAAATCTATGATGATGAAAGAATGAAAAAAAAAGATCCACGAGAAAGCTTTCTCGAAAAACTTTTTCAAGAAATCCATTTCTACAAAAAAATCTTTAAAGAAAGAAAACTAAAACAAATCCACCTAGGAGGTGGCACTCCTACTTTCCTCTCTGCACCTCAACTTAATCAAATGATGGAAGAAATTTACGCTCATTTTCAGCTAGCAGAAAATCCAGAAATCTCTGTGGAAGTAGACCCAAGAGTGACAACAATAGACCATCTTGATGTATTGAAAAAGCAACAGTTCAACCGGATTAGCCTTGGAGTTCAAGACTTTGACCTGAAAGTACAAAAAGCTGTAAACCGTGTGCAAAGTTTTTCTCTTGTAAAATCTATTGTAGAAGAGTGTCGCAAAAGAAATTTTAGTATTAATTTTGATCTTATTTATGGACTTCCTTATCAAACAAAAGAAAGTATGACAGAAACTATAGAACAAGTTCTTCAACTTTCTCCTGATCGCATTGCTTTTTATAGACTTG
>CANFEH010000034.1 GCA_947445855.1 Zetaproteobacteria bacterium | reverse complement strand
TTCATGTCTTGAGCAAAGCGAAGAATCTCCTAAACTCAAAATAAAGGAGAGATCTTTCGCTTCGCTCAAGATGACGGAGGGGCGCTTAAAGCAAGGAGATCTTTCGCTTCGTTCAAGATGACGGAGGGGCGCTTAAAGCAAGGAGATCTTTCGCTTCACTCAAGATGACGGAGGGGCGCTCAAAGCATTGCGGAAAAGTGACTCTTAACTTTAATTCGCATTAATTCTTCTCAGCTATGGGGAAGATGTGCTAATTAAATGGAAAAATAGAAAATTTTTAATTTGGTAGAGCTTTGATATGTACCACTTCTCTTTTATCCCCATAAATAGAAAAACTTGTGACAGAAAGGCCAAAGATAAGATCTTTTTCTAAGATTTTTTCTGAGCCCTCTACGTCTATTTTTACTATTCTTTTTTCATTAGCTTTTAGAGCTGGTATGTTTATTTCTTTTTCATCTAGAAAAACTTGTTTACCACTTAGGTTTGTTGCTTTTAGAGTAATTTCTTTTGTTGGATAGTTACTTTTGTTTTCAAGTTCAATGGATAAACTTGCAACCTCACGAGATTCTAATGTTCCAATAATTTTACCACCATTTTCATGGCCAAGAGATATCATTGTGTTGATATCAGCTTCTAGTACTTTTTTAATAAACACTGCATGTTCGCTGAGAGTTTCTGTTTGCGCTATTCCGTCTATAGCAAGACCTACTTGAAAGGTGTATTCAGTATCTTCTTTAACTTGAGGAGCTTTTATTTCAAGAGTGCCAGAAAGTACTTTTGTGCTAGAGAGTTTTCCAAGTAGTTTTTCTTCAATAGAGACGTTAAAAAATGGATCTCTAATAAATAGTGACACTCGCTCAATAGATTGTTTGCTTAGATTCTTAAGCTCATATTGGAGGGTAATAGGTGTTCCTGGTTCAAAATTTTTAAGAGAACTATTTTTTTGAAAAACTTTTAGCTGAGTTGAATTCAAGTTTTTATGCGTGTACTCAGAGCTCCAGGGAATTTTGAATTTATTCTCTAAGAAAGCACTTGTGTTTTTGTTCTCTGCAAGAATTTGTTTTTTTATTGTTGGTGTATCTTCAAACAGTTTTTTCTTGTTAAAAGAAACAGATTTTTTCCCTGACTGTTTCTGCCAACTTTCTTTTGACTGAGTTAATGTTTTTAGAGCAAAATCTAGAGTGAAATCTTCATTTTGCTTTTTCTCTTTGTTCTCTGAAATTAAATGATAGAGATTATAAGGAGAAAAAGATGAAGCGGGTGATTTTTTAACAAAAGGGTTTTTAACTTTTGATTTTTGTAGAAATTGTTCACTCCCGTAGCGATAGACTCCAAGGAGATTATGATTTTCATCACTTGAAAAAACGGTTTGAATCATAAGATCTGGAGCTACTCCTATGTTTTGTAGAGAGCTTCCACTAGCCCTGTAATAGCGAGCAATAGTCAACTTAATAGCTTCTTTTTCATTGATATTAGGACTTGGAACTTCAAATAAAGCTTGAACAGTAGACTTACCAAAACTTGCACTTCCTAAGATAATACCACGTTTACCATCTTGGAGAGCAGCAGCAACAATCTCGCTGGCTGAAGCGCTTTCTGGGCCAATTAAAACAGCTATAGAACAATTCTGACAGAGATCATTCTCAGGAATAGCTGATTTTGTTTCTTCACTTATACCTTTTGTGTGAACAATAGGTCCACTTTCTAAAAATAGATCACTCACAGAAACGGCTTGTGCTAAAAGTCCTCCTGGGTTTTCTCTGAGATCAAGAACAAGACCTGTTATGTCAATATTCATTTTTTTTGTTTTGTTAATATGCTCAGTAATTTCAAAATCTGTGCGGGCAGAAAAATTTTTTATATTTAAATAAAGAAAATTCTCATCTCCCTCTGTGAGAACTTTTGCATCAACAGAGTCCACCATAATAATGTTTCTTGTGACTTTGACGATGTGGCTTTTTTTGGCACCTTCGCTCAGAATAGTCAGGTTTACTGAACTTTCAGGTGGGCCTTTCATTTTACTCACTAAGCTATCTAGAGGGTGGGGATAAGTGGGATGAGAATCTATAGCAATAATGCGATCATTTTTTTTGAGCCCTGCTTTTATAGCAGGGCTTTTTGGAAGTACTTCTGTTATCATGAGAGTGTGATCTTCCTCCATGCTAACTATAATTCCTAGTCCTCCAAAAACACCTTCTGTTCCTTCTAAAAGTTCTTGATAGTTTTTTGTAGAAAGAAGAATACTGTGTGGATCTAAAAAATCCATCATGGATTCAACAAGAAAAGTATAGGCTTCTTTTTCACTCGCTTCTTTGTGATGATCTAAGTAGCTAGCTGCTATA
This sequence comes from Zetaproteobacteria bacterium, assembly GCA_947445855.1. Classification (GTDB taxonomy): domain Bacteria; phylum Bdellovibrionota_B; class Oligoflexia; order Oligoflexales; family Bog-1112; genus CANFEH01. Next base: position 16,807 of record CANFEH010000034.1, on the reverse strand, counting down.
AATTCAAAGGACTCTAGTAGGTTTAGATCACTGATTGGTTTTTGAAATTCAATCATTTTGTCTTTTATAGAAAGGGTAATTCTATTTAAACCTTGAGTTAATCTAAGATTGATACCTTTTTTTTGTGTTTTTTTTACAATTTTACTTAAGAGAATTTTCTTGTCTAGTAAGTCTTTATCAACATAATACTCATTGATAATGTAAAATGATTCTCTTAGATAGTCAGAGTAAGTGATCTGAGGCGCTATAAAGGGTGGAAAAGAAAAAATCTTTTTTGAATAAAAAAGAAAAAACAGAAGAGTAAAGATGAAGAAACTCTTTTTTAGAGTTCTAGAGTCATTAAAAATTTTAATATACATAGTAACCTCTTTGGCTGAAGCTACCTGAATGTCGGTACAAAAATTGAAATAATTAGGAATTAATTTAACTTTCTGTAACTTTCTGAGATTGTGGGGATCTTTTTAAAGATTTTTATGTGGATAGGGTTTTTTGAAATACTTTTTCAGCGGTTAAAATTCACTCTAAAAAGCCGAAAGCTTTTTTTGACAAATAATTTGGGCATTGAGTTTTTTTTTAGAAAGAGTAATAGTAGATGGGAAAATTTTCTTTCTTCCGTTTTTTAATGTATTATTTAATGTAAGCCCGATGATGAGTATTATATTCTAATTGGTTTTAAGTTCAGGAAGGCCTGGGTTGGTTGATGAACAAAGAAGAATTTAGTGGTGCTGTAAAAAAAGAACACGAACCAAAAGGTATCCTTATTACAGGCCTTTTGTGTTTCTTTACGATGTTACAATTTTTTCTTCAAGGCTCTCTCAGTATTATGTCTAATGAAGTTAAATTGGACTTCGATTTAGATGCAGCTTCTATGAGCATTTTATCCTCAGCTTTTTTTTATTCTTATATTCTTTTGCAAGTTCCTGTGGGTTTGATTTTAGATCGCTTTGGTATGAAAAAAACATGCTTTTTGGCTCTTATTTTGATGGGCTTATCATGTTTTGCTTTTGCTGTGACATCGAAGTTTTATTTAGCCTGTTTATTTCGTGTCGTAATGGGAATCGGTGCTTCTTTTGGCTTTATTGCTATGCTGAGGAGTATTAAACTCTACTTTCCTGCAAATCGTTTTATTCTGGTTATGAGTATAGTGGAAGCTATTGGCATGATTGGTGTAGCGTCACTCAATGTTCTTTTTTCTTATGTAAAAGATTTTTCTGGGTGGCGTTCATCTATTGTTATAAGTGGTTTGTTGAGTTTTCTTCTCGCATTTTTATGGTCTCGTTTAGACTTAGGTCATGAGTTGAGTGATGCTCATAATGATAGCGATTCTACTCATTCAGCTTCCATGCTGTCTATATGGAGAAAGGTCGCCTCTTATCGGCTTGTTTGGTTTAATGGTCTTTTTGCAGCTCTTCTTTATTCTATTATAACAGTGTTTGTTGCTCTTTGGGGAATACCTTACACAGAAAAACTTTACCAAATTTCCACTACTGAAGCTGCTTCTCTTGTTGCTCTTATCTATATCGGTTTAGCCATGGGGAGTTTGTGTTTATTTTATGTGATTTCTATTTTGAATATAAAACTAGTCCTGCGCTCTGGAACTCTAGCTTCTGTCGTTTTCTTAGCGTGGTATATCTACTTTCCTCCTCAAGAAATAGAACTAGCGTATTTGATACTTTTTTTAGTTGGATTTAGTTGCTCTGTTTATCAATTAGCTTTTGGCATTGTGGCAGAAAATGTTCCTAAGAATGTGCAAAGTACTGCTGGTGGAGTGACAAATATGCTCTGCATGGTAGGAGCTCCAATTCTTCAACCTCTTATTGGTTTTGCTTTGACTTTAAGCCAAGGTGGGGTTATGGACGGTTACGAAACTTATGGGGTGGATCAATATCGCTCGGCATTTATTGTTTTGATGCTTTGTTTAGCTTTTGCTTTTTGGGTTTCTTGGTTTGTTTTTCCGAATGTACAAGAAAATAAAGTCTGAGGATGCCGTGTGACAGGGCTTTCACTGGAAAATTCTTTGTGTTAGAATATCTCTTTTGCTAAAATTCGGATGTTTTTTTTCTGCTTGTTTATCGAATAGAGAGTTCTGGTGAGTTATCAAGTTTTAAGCTTTTTAGAGTTTATTCACCTCAACGTGAGAGTAAATGATTTCATTGATATTTGGTTATTTTCAATGTTTGTTTACTATTCGTTGAAATATCTCACAGCAAAACCGCAGCGCCCAATTCTTACCTTTTTAGGACTTGTCAGCGGACTTTTTTTTATTTCAAAAGTCTTTAACCTCACATTGATTTCTGAACTCTTGAAAATGCTCTTTACAGTTTTACTCATTGTGATTGCGATTATCTTTCAAAGAGATATTCGCAGGTTCCTTGAGCAACTTAGTTCAAACTTTTCTCGCAGTAGTAACCCGCCTGATTTGAGGCGAGAAGTGAAAGAACAGCTTATTAAAATTCTGAAAAATCTAGCATCCAAAAAAGTAGGAGCTATTTTGGTTTTGCCGAGAAAATCTCCTGTGATGAATGTCATCACAGGAGGTAAGTCTCTTTATACAAAACTAGATGAAGGCTTGATAGAAAGTATTTTTGATTCTAGAACCCCAGGTCACGATGGGGCTATGATTATTGAAAATGGTTATATCACAACCATGTCTTGTCAGCTTCCTTTGTCTAAAGGAACTAAGCTCTCTTTAAATCTAGGGACTAGGCATAGTGCTGCTCTAGGTATTTCAGAAAGAGCTGACTGTTTGACTTTTGTTGTGTCTGAAGAAAGAGGAACAATCTCTATCGCAGAAAATAGTCGTTTGATTTATGACGTGAGTGAAAAATTTCTTGACTTAAAATTAACTCACTATCTCAAAGCAAAAGGGAAAAAAGAGAATACTCGTCGGCGTTGGCTCGCTTATGTTCATACTAACTGGTCTCTTAAGTCTTTTGCTCTTTTGATCGCAGTCTTGACTTGGGCTGTCAATATTTATGAACCGGGGATTTCTTATACAAGTTTTATGATGCCTGTAGAGGTTAGAAGTCTGAGACCTGAATTTATGATTAAAGGGATGAGTGATGATATTGTAAAAGTAACTTTATCAGGTCCGTCCAGTTATGTGAGTCAGTTGAAAAAGAAAACTCAAAAAATTCTTTTGGACTTTTCTGAAGTAAAAGACGGAAAAACAGTTTTTTCATCTAGTGATTTTCATCTAAATTTGCCTAAGAATATTACGGTTCATGGTTACCAACCTAATACGATAACAGCTTGGTTATCTGTTTATAAGAAGAAGAAGGTTCCTGTTTTTTTAAAAACAAAAGGAAAGCTTGACCCAAGTCTAGCTATCTCTAGTGTACAAATAAAACCAAAAGAAAAGAATCTTTCAATTCCTCTTTCCATGGATAAAGAGTCTTTAACGCTTCCAACAGAAGTTGTAGATTTAAGTAAAATTAATCGAGGAAATAATTACATTAAAATTAAAGTATCTCTTCCAGAAAAAATGCGTCTAGAAACAGAGGAATCTGACTTGGTAGAGGTTCATTTTGATTTTGAAGAAAAAGCTTTGTAGCTTGAGTTCGGGCTAGGTTATATAAGAAGAGGTAAACCTTCATTATCAAGAGTTATAAATTTTTGTTAGTTGCTCGAAATGGTTTGTATCACAACCATCCTCTATTGCCCAAACCCATGCAAGTACTGCTTGCACAAAGCACCAATCAAGAATTCTTTGCGATGGTAATTCAAGGAACTTAGCAAAGCAAGTTATGCGATTCTGAATGATATTTATCACATCAGCATGATTCAGTAATTCTCCTATAGGATTCCTGATAAAAGCAGCAACCTCATAAGCAGGTTCACCAATCACACCCTTGGGATCGATCACTACCCAATTGTTACTATTTTGTAACAAGTTATCGTGATGCATATCCCCATGAAGCAAAACATCTAGCTTAGAAGTTTGTAATAGGTAGTCCCTGAGTTCTCTTGCTTTTTTTAGATATTCATCAGGAATGGGCAAGTTTTTATCTAACGCTGTAAGCCAATCTTTGATATGGGGGAAATCGGAGGCTACAGGAATGTTTACTTGATGTAGTTTTTTCATAATCCCACAGGTAATTTTGATAGATTCATCTTCTTGATTTGGAAAATAGTCTTTAAGAGACGTACCGGGTACTGCTCTTTCTAGAAGTAATATTTTATCATCTTCGACTAACATCTTTACTGCGCCAAAGCCTGCAAAGCACTTGAGCGCAAATGCCTCTTGCATTAAATATTCATGATCAATTCCCAGTTTTAAAATGATAGGGTTATCGCCCTGAAAGCCTGATAGCACATAGTTGTAAGTAAGATTGGTGACTTCTGTTAAATTGCGTAAATCTAGCATTGAAGATATTGCAGCAACAAGCTCAGGCAGTTTGGCAAGCCATGCTTTGCCTTTTTCTCCGTAAATGCTGATGATGTTTAATTGGAAAGTGTTCATAGCCCCTCCTTCACAATAATATCGTAAGGCTTTGTCAGCTTGTATTTTCTTGCTTTGTTAGAAGTATCTACTATTTTTTTCTAAAAAACCAGCTTCAACCCATTTTTTAGTTTTAGAGTTGTTTAATTTTGGCCAGTCTTTTCTTGGATCTGTGTTGATTCTAGTTGTAGTTTTTCAATTTCTTCACCTGTGTCTAGTATTTTTTCTACTGAGTCTTTCAAATCTTCACAGTCAGTGTCTCCTGTTAGTCCTAGTAATCCAAGCTCTCCTCCTACTATTTCTACAACACTTTCATTGATACCAACTGATCCTCCTACAATAGAAGCAATGATTAAAGCTCCTGATACAGCTGTTTTTGCTCCACCGATAATTTTACTCTCCTGAATTTTGCCAAGAGATCCTTTTGCTTTTTGAATAGGAAGTCCTTCAAAAAGTTTGTTTATTGATCTACTCAGGACATCATCATTTTTGATACCCAGATCACCAGCTAAAAGTTTATCGAGGTCACTCTTGTTTTTAATGTCTTTAAATCTGTTACTCTCGGCTCCTTGGGTTTTAAGGTCTTCAAGATTTTTCCAAATTTTTTTAGAGTCTTCTTCTTTTATCTCTAATTCAAACATCATATCTTTTACGAAACTATCTTGATTCATCTTGGCACTCTTTTCCAAAATCTCTTTTATTTGACTTTTAGAAAAATCAGGTTTGTTATCTGTATTTATATTTTTCCCATTGAGTTGGACCTCTTTAAAGATAGCTTCTGTCTTGTCTGTAAAATATTTTTGAAGATCTGTTAACGTGGATTCAGCTGCAAAAGACTTTTTTAAATCTGCTATTCCTGCTTTTAGACCTGCAACACCAGCTCCAGTTCCAAGTAAAGTAAACGCACCTTCTATAGTCGCTTCTTTTGTTTCGTCTAGGTCGTTAGTATCTCCATCCGTGCTTGTTTCTCCGCTATTTGCCTCTACAACTTCTTTTAAAAAAGACATATCAAAAATATCAGCATTCATCACGAGTGTTAAATGTCTGCTTCCATCTTCTTTTTTATTAACTAAGAGTTGAAGACTATCTGTAGACAGTGCTTTTGCTCTTTCGAAAGGAGTATATTTTTCTAAGTATGTATTAATAAACTCATCTGGTAGAGATTTTAAATTTGCATAGCTAGCGTTTGTGCAAGCCTTTGCATATTCTTTATAAGTTCTTAGAGCTTTTGTAAGGGAGTGAGCTACAATTTCAAACTTAGGAAATAGTTCTTTTTCTTGTTTTTTTAAAAGTGGAAGATCTGTTTTAAAAGCTTCTTGTGTGTAGTTTATAGAGTTTTCAATACCACAAGAGCTTGTAACATGGTCGTTATCTTCTATATCTTTACAAGCAGAGACTGAGATAGTCGAGTTGCCAACAGGGAGTCCTGGAATTTCAGCTACGAGTTGAGCTCCAGGCATAGAGGCAGATGCGTCTGACCCTACTTTGATTCCTGTTTGACAATAAAAAGGATCAGATGGGCAGGCTTTGACTTGAATATAATGAGGAGCATTAAGCCCAAGATTAGTATTTTGGTGAATCAAGACATAAGGGGTTTCGTTGTCATAAGAATCCCTTATTTTTTTGATTGAAATAATAGGAATAGAATAGGCATTAGAGTTATTGTTGGACGGATTTGTGAGTAAATTATTTTGTTCTTGAGACTGAAGTTGACGGCTTGTGTTTTGGGGAGCACAAGAAGAAAAGAGAAGAAAAATACTAAGACCGATTACAGGAAAAAGCATAAAAGATTCTCCACTAAAGTAGAAGTTTATGCTTTTATTTTATCATAGGAAATCTAAGTAGTTAGTGGTCTTTTGATTTAAAAAGATTTGTGTTAAGAAAAAATAATAAAATAAAATTCAACGATATACACACACTAAGAACAAGAAAAAAGCCTTGCCAGCTCCACTTATCAATCACTTTTCCAAGTGGGTAGCCTGTAAAAGCTGCTCCCAGGTACGCAAAAAGTCCAGCAAAGCCATTTGCTGTACAAGCAACTTTTTTTGGAACAAACTCAGAAGAAGCAAGTCCGACAAGAAGCTGAGGCCCAAAGATGAGAAAACCAAGAAGTCCCATGAGCAGGCAATCGAGAGTAAAGTGTTGATAAGGATTTGCTAAAAATATCAGAAGACCTAAGGCTAAAAAACCTGTTGAATAGATCATGTAAGGAATTCTTCTTCCTTTAAAAATATAATCAGAGGCAAAGCCAGCTGCTAACACTCCTAAAAATCCACCGATCTCAAAACAAGTGATGGTGAGAGAAGCTGTGACAGGAGAATAATCTCTTGTGCCCATTAAATAAAAAACACCCCAGTCGTTGAAAGCTGTTCTTAGCACATAGACAAAAAAGTAAGACAAAGCAAGCATCCAGACCCCTCTGTTCACAAGGATTTCTTTGAAGAGTAATTTTTTGAAATCTGCATTTTCTGATTTCTCTTGTTGTTTTGTTTTAGCAATCGCTTCTAAGTCATTTTTGTAAACTTCTACAGCTGGTAGGCCTAAGCTTTCTGGTTTGTCTCTCATGCGATTCATGAGCCAAAATCCTATGAGAATAGAAAACCCACCAGTGATACTGATAGCTGTTCTCCAGTTATAAGCTTGAGCAATGCCTGTGATGATAAGAGGAATTAGTCCTCCACCAAAGTTATGAGCTGTCGTAGCAAAACTCCACCAGGCTCCTCTTTCTTTTTGGGTAAACCAAAAAGTAAGTTGCTTTGCTACTGGAGGCCACCCTCCCCCTTGAGCGATTCCATTCAGTAACCAAAAAAGAGCAAACAAAAAAAGAGAAGATGAAAAACTAAAAGCAATGTTAAAAATCCCTGTTGCTATAAGAGAAAGAGCCATGAAATAGCGAGGGTTTGATTGATCAGAAGCAATGCTGCTGACAAATTTACTAAAACCATAGCTTAAGTAGAGAACAGTAGCTAAAAAACCAAGTTGAGCTTTTGTGAAACCTAAATCTTTTTCAATAAAAGGAAGTGCGAAGGTCACACTCTTTCTTGTTAAATAGAAAGCAGCATAACCAAAATAGATCGAGTAGAAAATTCTAATACGCCAGTACTTATAGTCTCGATTTATTTGTTCTCGGTCTTCGATAAGATCTTTTGCTCGAGCAGGAGCTAAAAAGCTGAAAAAACTCATAGTGTTTAGTTCCAAGGAAGGTTAAAGAGATGCGAAAAAAACTTTTTGAGGGGATGATAGTAGTAAAATCAAAGCTTGTTGTCCAGTGCCGTTGCTTTTTTTCTTTCAGACCAAAGAAGGACGCTGCTAAAGAAAAGCCCAAGAAAAATTAGAAATAAACTCATCGTAAGATACTTAGGCCAAAAGTAAAATGATAGCCCTTTGTAGTTTCCTTCCTTTAAAAGGAGGGCAGGTTTCCCTTCGATTTGTGTAACAGTATGTCCTTTCGTATACCAATATGCTGAGTAGTTTTGATTCAAAATAAGAACCTCTGATTTTGTAATTTGAGCATCAAAAGTAATTTTGTTTGGACTAAATTCAATATTAGAGATTTTTGATAATTTACTAGGGTTAAGTAGATAAACAATATCTTCTCCCATAGTAATAGTTTTTTGACTTCTAGATAAAGGAGAGTAACACTCTCTCGAAGATTCATTTTTTATTACCATAGGGAGCATAGAAGATCTGGCTCCATAGTCGTAAACAGAAGGGTTTTCAATGATACTAAAATCATTCTTGTACAGTGGCGATTTTGCTCTTTCATCTAGCTTTTCAGTCCAAGAGAGTTTGTTGTGACTAAAGTTTTTGATGGGCTGATGATTAGCTTGATAGAGTTCATAAAGAAGTGAGGAACAAATGCCTATCAAAAAAAAATGTCCAAAGGGAAGAATTTTTTTCAATTTATTTGGAGTCGGAAGGGATTCTAGTTCTTTGAGGGTAAAAAGAAGGAAAATACAAGAGGAAAAGATGAAAGGGAAAAACCAGCGGCCTGTCACCTGCATAGATTTAAAAATAGGGAGAGAGTAACTCAAGGTATAGAGAGAGTTTGGAGAATAAGCCCCAATAATCATAAAAAAAGATAGAACAGCAGTCAGGAGGAAAATTACTTCAGTGAGAATTGTCTTTCTTTTTATAAGGCGAAGAGGAAAAAGAATAAATAAACCAAAACCAAGAAGAAATACTCCAGTTGAACCTATATAAAAACTTCTTTCATGCCACCCCCACTTTCCAATGGAATGTGGGATGGGACTTATAAAAGATTGCCAAATGCCATAAAGAGGAAAATATTCAGAAGCAGCATAGCTTCTTACTATGTTGAATTGAGAAAGATGGTCATAGGCTAATAGAATTTTAGCACTTGAGAGAGACAAGGAAATCAAAGCAAAGGTTCCGCAAAAGACGATAAAGTATTTTTTTCCTGGGGAAAAAATAAATTTAAAAAGAAAATAAACAACTAAAAGACTAAAAAGGTGAACAAGGGGATAAGTAGTGCCTGAATAAAAAAAAGAAGCCATAAGAAAAGAAGCTAGAATAGCATAAGATATTTTTTTTTCTTTTAAGCCTACCTCAAGAACTGTAAACAACAGAGGAAAAAGACAAATAGGCAAAAAAACAAGGTGTCCTTCTTCTAGGTGTTTAATCATAGAACCATTTAAAACAAAAAGACTAGAAATGATAAGAGGAGGAAGGATATTTTTATTTTCTACCACCTTTGTATTGAAAAGATAGAAGCCAAGAAATGCAAATAAAAAATGGAAAAGTAGGGAGAGTTTAATAGCTAATAAAAAAGGAAGAAAAGAGCTCATCAGTATGGTTAGACCGAATTCTTTGAGGCCTGTAATGGCAAAGCCATTTTTTCCACCACAAATCCATGGATCCCAAAGAAGAACTTGTTGATATCCGAAAAGGCTTTTCATATGGATGTAATAATGGCTTAGCTCTGAGTCCCAGTCTCCAAGACCTATTTTGTCGTAATTCCAAAGAGCATGCCAAAAAAAGAATAATAGAATTAAAAAACTAAGAAAAATATAGATGAGTTTTTTCATTATTTCCTCTTTCTTTTAGTGTGGTCTTTTCCACTTTAGCAAGCTAAAGTCTCGCTTTGTTTTCAAACGGGAGAAAAGCTATGCGACTTGAAAAAGATTCTCTTATTTTAGAAGTTTTCCCAGCTGGGACTCTTAGCTGTAATTGTAGTGTTATTTATGAAAAAAATACAGGGGATGCTATTATTGTAGATCCTGGGGATGATGCCGAGTTGATTCGTAATTTTGTAAAAAAAAAGAAACTGAGAGTCACTCTACTTTTGCACACGCATGCTCATTTTGATCATATTGGTGCTTCTGAAGTTTTGTCTTCAGAGTTTTCTTGTCCTCTTGTCTTACATGAAAAAGATTTTGGTCTTTATAAAATGCTTCCTTTTCAAGCTTCACTTTTTGGTCTTTCTTGCAAAGAACCTAAACCTGCAGACAGGAAACTAGAAGATGAAGAAAGCTTTGGTCTGATCTTGGGGGGTGATAGCAGTAGCAAAAAAATGCGAGAATTTTTAAAAACGATCCATACTCCTGGACACACAGAAGGATCGTGTAGTTTTTATTCTGATTTTTTTGAAGAACCTGTTCTTTTATCTGGAGATACTCTTTTTAAGGGATCTGTTGGGAGAACGGACTTGCCTGGGGGTGATCACGAAACACTTATTCGTTCTATAAAAAAACGCATGCTTGTTTTGCCAGATGAAACTCTTTGTATCCCAGGTCATGGGGTGACCACATCTATTTTCCAAGAAAAAAAAATCAACCCTTTTTTGTAAAAGATTGACTTTGCTTTGGCTAATTTTTTCTAAAGAAGAGAATCTTTGGAGGCGCCGAGCGGATTCGAACCGCTGTGGACGGATTTGCAATCCGCTGCCTAGCCACTTGGCTACGGCGCCAGAATCTAGAGGAATGAACGACTAGAAGATAACATAGCAAGAGAAGAAAACAAATAGAAATTTTTTAGCAACAATGGGTTCTTAGAAAAGAAGTTTTAGAATATCTCTCTGTGAGATAATAGGAGCAGCTTCTTCATCTATATCCATAAATACTTTATCAATATCACTGTGATATTTTGTGAGATGGATGTTTCCAAGTTCTCCAATGCTTGTTTCTGATAAAACTCCTGTGATTTCGCCTGTTGGGCTAACGGATGCGCTGATTGTAAAAGTGCGGTTTCTAATTTTAGCCACAAGAGCTAAGGTTCGGTCAAAAAAATTGTAACTAATTGGATTGAATCTAATTTTTATATACTCTTGAGAGCCATAGTCTCCAAGATAAAATTTTGCAAAGCCTGAAATTTTTGACGCAGGATTATTTGGGTCTGAGTAGTCTTGTGAAACCAGAAAAGAAAAAGAAATAAGGTTTGGAAGTCTTGATTGATCATTTGTTTTAATAAACTCTCCTCTAAACTCTCCTCCAAGCGAGCTTAGATTAGTGAAGCCCTCTTCTATATCTGGGTATTTTTCAGTGCTTGCTTTAATTGTGCCGAGCGCTCCTGTTTTTCTGACAAACCAAGTTCCTGTGAGTGTGTTATTTTCCAAATTAAAGTTTATTTTAAGCGGACTCGCCTCTGATTCAAGGGTAAACTCTCCGGTTAAAATGTCATAATCTACATCTTCATATTTAAAGTGGATGGATTCTGCTGAGTTGGCTTCGCTGAAATAGAAAGTCAGATCAGCTGATATTTTAACGCCTTCACCATCTGTATTTTTTGTTAAAAGATTGATTTCAGAGTAGTAAGAAGTTTTGGAGGCCTCATGGTAAAAAATACTTTTATACACCCCTTGCACCCCGTGGGCATTAGAAAAGGCAAATTGCGTATAAAGCAAGTAGTTTATTACGAGCAAACTTAGTTTCATTTTATGTCCTTTATTTTTCTCATAGATTGGAAATAGTCTCTAAGATTATAACAAGTGTGTCGACACTAAACAATTTAGGGAAATCACCCAAATCAGGAAGTTATGAGTTAGGGCGAGGTGTTTTTAGACATATGCTATGAGCTTTACCGTCACTTGTTGATGTGCTACGCTTCGCCAATTAGTCGTAGTTTAAATACTTGTTTTTATTTCTTCTTTTAAAGAGGTCTTTCTATGACAATTCGAATTGGTATCAATGGATTTGGTCGTATCGGTCGTTGTGTTTTACGTGCTCTTTACAAAACGGGTGTGAAAGATATCCAAGTGGTGCATATCAATGATCTAGTTCCCCCTGCAGCTCTTGCGCACCTTTTAAAATATGACAGTGTGCATGGTCAGTTTCCTGGGACTGTAGAAGTTGATAACGATAAAATTCGTGTGGAAGGTGATGTGATTTCAACTTCTGCTATTAGATCTCCTTCTGAGCTTCCTTGGAAAGAAAAGAAAGTGGATATTGTTTTTGAATGCACAGGTCTTTTCAGTAAAGCTGAAGATGTTCGAGAGCATTTGAAAGCAGGGGCCTCTAAGGTTTTAATTTCTGCTCCTGCTCAGAATGAAGATATAACAGTTGTCTTTGGTGTGAATCATAAAGAAATCAAAAAAGAGTACACAATTTTTTCAAATGGAAGTTGCACCACAAACTGTTTAGCTCCTCCTGCTATGGTTTTGCATGAGAAGCTTTCTATTATTTCTGGTCTTGTGACAACAGTGCATTCTTATACAAATGATCAAAGAATCCTTGATTTGCCTCACAAAGATTTGAGGCGATCTCGCGCAGCAGCTTTGAATATGATTCCTACAACAACAGGTGCAGCCAAAGCTCTTGGGCTTGTTCTCCCTGAATTGAAAGGCAAAGTTGATGGGATGGCGATTCGAGTTCCAACACCAAACGTATCTATTGTTGATGCTACCTTCTCTGTGAGAAAAACTACTTCAGTAGAAGAAGTAAATAGAATACTAGTAGAGGCTTCGAGAGGACCTTTGAAAGGTATTTTAGATTGTACAGATGAGCCGCTTGTCTCTCAAGATTTTAATGGGAACTCGCACTCTAGCATCGTGGATTTGTCTATGACAAAAGTTATAGATGGCAACCTCGTGAAAATTTTAGCCTGGTATGATAATGAGACAGGCTTTAGTCATCGAATGCTTGATGTAGCTCGTTTTATAGCTGCTTAAAGACTTATTAATTAAAATGATTTGAGGATGTTGTTGTTGTGAACGATCTAAGAGATGATGAAAAAGCTCAGACTATGTCGCGTAAAGAAGTTCTAGAAAGACTTGCAGAGACTAAAGATTTGAGAAATCTAGATATTCGTAAAGCAAACTTAGTCAAAATTGACTTTAGTGGTTGTGATTTAAGAGGCACAAATTTTTCTTATTCAAACCTTAAAGAAGCTCTTTTTAAAGGCTCTGATATGAGGGAGGCTTCTTTGTGGAATACAAATCTGGAAGGAGCTGATTTTACAGATGCTGATCTTGAGGGGGCTGATCTTGATTATTCTAAGTTAAGAGGAGCTATCCTTTATCGTGCAAACCTGAGGCGCGCAAGCCTTCCTACTGAGCTCGTTCCGAGAGAAGACATCATTAAGTCTGTTCGTATGGGTTGTAAAGTAGGACAGAAATAGTTTTTAATACAGATGAAAAAATTTCTTTTTCCTTTTTTTTCTGGGATATGTTTTCTTTTTATTCTTTTTCAAGTTGTTCTTGTTAAAAATAGTGAAAGTTTTTCCCATGAAAAAAGTTCCAAAATTGTTCATAAACATTTCTTTGATTCTCCTGTGCACTCAACAGACCCTCTTGATGCGTCAGATATCTATACACAAAGGATTATTCTTTCTGTTTATGATACTCTGTTTGAGTACAGGTATCTCAGTCGTCCTTATCGCCTAAAACCAAGCTTAGCTCAAGATTTTCCACAAATGAGTTCTGATTTTCTGACTTATACTATCATGTTAAAAGAGGGTGTTTTCTTTCAAGATGATCCTTGTTTTCCTGAGGGTAAAGGAAGAGAGCTTGTGGCAGAGGATTTTGTTTACTCATTGAAACGTCACTTTGATAAAGATTCTATATCTACTTCATCTTGGCTTTGGCGAGATAAGATTAAAGGCCTAGATGAATGGGCTGGTTTTGAGTCTGGTCATGAAGTTGAAGGTTTGAAAGCTCTTGATACGAGGACAATTCAAGTGCAATTAAAAGAGCCTTTTCCTCAGTTTGTTCACAGTTTAACGCAAGCTTTTACAGCAATTGTTCCTAAAGAAGCAGTCGTGTTTTATGGAAGAGAATTTGCAAAGCATCCAGTAGGGTCAGGAGCTTGGATACTAGCAGCTCTCAACAGCAAAAAAATTATTCTCAAAAAAAATCCTAACTACAGAAAAGATACAGTAGAAGATATTGATTTAGATTCAGCTCCTCTTGGGGTGGGCTCTCAATTTGCAAAATTAAAAGGAAAAACTCTTCCACTTTGTGATGAAATTGAAATTCATTGTTTTGCCTCTGCTCACGATGGTTGGCTTTCTTTTCAAAATGACGATGAATTAGATTATATTAGATTACCAAAAAGTATGAAAGAATTGCCAAAAATAGAAAATCTTCATGGTAGCTTTTTATCAAACTATGAAAACAGGTATTTTGTTTATAAAGAAGTTGCTAGTGAGATGCAATTCTTTGGTTTTAATATGGCTCATCCAGATTTTGGAAGAAGAGATAATCCCTATGAAAATAGAAGAAACAAAGCTTTACGCCAAGCTTTACGCTATGCTTTTCAATGGGAAAGCTTGATTAAAAGAACTTACTCTGGAAGAGGAGAAGTTTTTCCAGGAGTTTCTCCTTCTGTTTTTGGAGAAAGTTTAAATTTTCTTTCTAAAGAATCGGTCACTTATAATCCTGAAAAAGCAAAATCTTTATTAAAAGAGTATGGGTGGACAGCAGAGACTTTACCTGATCTTGTTTTTACAGCGGTTACTAGCATTTCATCTCAACAAGAGTTTGAACTCTTTCGTAGTTTTTATACAAAAATTGGTTATCCAGAAGAGAAAATAAAGAGTTTTTTTTACATTAGTTTTCAAGAAATGTTTGCTGCTTTGAAAGCTTCGCAACACTCAAGTTTTGGTTACATCACATGGTATGTTGATATCCCAGATGCTTTTGATTTACTTCAACTTTTTTATAGCGCAAATCGTGCTCCTGGTATGAATGTCTTGAACTATGAAAATAAAGATTTTGATGCTCTTTATGATAAAATTTCTACTCTTGTGGATTCACGAGAAAGAAGTGAGCTGATGAAAAAAGCAGTGGAGATTATCATTGAAGACTGTCCTTTGATTTCAGGTTTTGCACCCCATAATATTCATATGTGGCACAAAGAGTTTCTTCTTTTCCCTAGTAAACAAACAAACTATTTTAAGTATATAGCTAGAAAAGATTCATTGAATTGACCTTTATTTGAAAGGGAAATTTTCATGGCAGATTCTGTGCTCGTTACAAATATTTCTGAACTCGTCACTTTTGAACCCTTAACACGTAGTCCCTATCAGGCTTTAGTCACAGAAGAAGATTTAGGAATTATTAAAGATGCTTGGTTTCTTGTTAAAAATGGAAAAATTGAAGCTTTTGGTGAAAAAGATGGGTGGAAGTCTTTTGCTTATAAAAATATTCCTCGTG
Source organism: Zetaproteobacteria bacterium (assembly GCA_947445855.1). Lineage (GTDB taxonomy): Bacteria > Bdellovibrionota_B > Oligoflexia > Oligoflexales > Bog-1112 > CANFEH01. Next base: position 1,757 of record CANFEH010000034.1, on the reverse strand, counting down.
TAAATGCAGAAGGCTCTCTTGTTTTACCAGGTCTTGTAGATAGTCACACTCATGTTCTCTATGGAGGTGATCGTTCAGAGGAGTTTTCGTCTCGTCTTGAAGGAAAAACTTATGAAGAAATCGCTTCTGCAGGAGGAGGGATTTATTCTTCTGTTAAAAAAACTATGGAAGCCTCTGAAGAAGATCTTTTAAGTTCTGCTAGAAAACGAGTAAAAAATTTTCTTTCTCATGGTGTGACTTCTCTTGAGATAAAGAGTGGGTACAGTTTTTCATGGCAAGAAGATTTGAGGCAGCTTAGGCTTTTAAATCGCATTAAAGAAGAGAGTTTACAGACTATTTGTGTAACAGCTCTTCCTCTTCATGTGTTACCAAAAGAACAATCTGCTAAAAATTATATAAAAGAACTTGTGGATTATTTTCTTCCAATAGTGTCAAAAGAGGGTTTAGCTGACTTTGTTGATATGTTTATTGAAGAGGGGTACTACAAAACTTCTGATTGTGAGCCTTTTTTAAAAAAAGCAAAAGAACTTGGTCTTGGAATTAAAATTCACGCTGATGAGTTTACAAGGGGAGGGGGTTCGAAATTAGCTGCAGACTGGGGAGCTGTCAGTGCAGATCACTTGCAGCATGCTTCTTATGAAGATAAGAAGGCTCTAGCAGAAGCTCAGGTTGTTGCTACTTTGCTACCAGGAACTTCTCTTTATGCAAAAATTCCTTACACACAAGCTAGAGGTTTTTTGGAAGCTGGGTGTCAGCTAGCTGTCGCAAGTGATCATAATCCAGGGAGTTGTCAACTTTCTAATCTTCCGATGCTTGCTTCCTTGGCTGCTCTTCATTGTGGGCTCACAGCTCCAGCTGCTTTAGCAGCAGTGACCTTCATGGGAGCTAGAGCTCTTTCTCTTGAAACAAAAAAAGGCGCCTTAGCCAAAAGCTATGACGCCGATTTTTTGATTTTACCATTTCATCATTACAAAGTTTGGATAGCAAGTTTTGGAGAATTCAAACCAAAACAAGTATGGGTGAAAGGTAAAAGAGTTATTTAATAAGAGCTTTTTCTTTTTGCACTGCTAAAAGAAGATGAACTATTGCTACTAGGAAATCTTCTCTTGTTGTCTTCTCTTCCGCTGCTACTATTAGAAAAACCAGAGAATCTACTAGCAGGGCGATCAGAAGAAGCACCACGATCAGAAGAGGAAGGGGTGCGATCAAAAGAGCGAGAAGAGCTACGATCAGAAGAAGCGCCACCACGATCAAAAGAACGAGAAGAGCTACGGAAACGTCCACCATTATTACTACGAGATCCCTCTCCTCTTCTTGGTGAAGAGAAAGAGTTACTACTACGACCACCACGACCAGTTTTTTCAATTAAGGAAGAAATATCTTTTTCGCTCAGTCCAATTTGTGAAGGGCCGTCTACTTTTTTAGGGTGAGAGCTTAATGTGTAAAGTTTACAAAGAAGCTCAAAAGTATCTTCTTTCTCACTTAGTCTTTCGCAGAAAGTTCTTATTGAATTGCTAATAGTTGTATCTTTTAATCGTTTTTGAAAGTCAGAATCTAGATGTTCTTGAAGGCTTTCGCTACTTGGTACTTCACAGAATTTAGCTGTTTTCTTATTCATTTGTCTGAGGAAAAAGTGACTTTGCCACTCAGAGCTTGTTGTGAGGGTAATAGCTTTTCCTGTTTTACCAGCACGTCCTGTACGACCAATACGGTGTGTGTAACGATCACGGTTTTCTGGAACTTGATAGTTAAAAACG
>CANFEH010000033.1 GCA_947445855.1 Zetaproteobacteria bacterium | reverse complement strand
TCGATTAGCTTCCATTGTTTATCAGATAGATCAGAGGGGTATTTTTTCATCGCAACAGCCTTTGATTAAAATATGCAAAAAGATATTTTATCAGCTAAAAATAGGCTTATTTCCACTACTTATTGCTTTTACTGGGAACAGGCTCTGAAGTCAATATCAGGGATAGCTTTTTGAGAAACAAAAATATTATCAGGAAAAAAAGGATGAGAGATAAAGGCAAAATCTTCATAAGCACGGTCTATTTGCCCAATAAGACGAATGTCTGTAATTATGTTCTGTTCTTCGTCCCATCTAAAATGAACTGGAATAGATTTTCCAGTAAGTAAGCGTAAGTTCTTTAGCCAAGAGTAATTAAAATCTAGATCCTCTTGTTTCAAAAGAAAATCTCCTGATGAAGTGGTAGCAATTGGAAAAAACTCTTCCTCACCATAGACTAAATAGGTCATTTCTCCTTTTAGAATGAAAAAATGAGATTTGTGAGTTTCTGCGCTTATAGAAGCTGCAGCGCAAAAAACTTGAAAAGAGAGCAAGAGTGATAGGCTTAAAATAATTATCGTTCGCATATAGTTTTCCTTTATTATTATGAACGTTCTATAATGAGAGAGCAAAGTTAGCACACTTAGAGTACCGAGCTATTCAAATCAAGTCTTTTTTAAAAAGAAGTCAATTTTTACAGTCCTAATATTTAGCTTTAGTTCTTTTTGTGCTATACTGAGATCAGTTTCAAATGAAAATGAGGAGTCTTAGTATGGGCCTCTTTGCTCTAAAAAAAAGTCATTTTTTAGTTGGTCTTTTGTTTTTTTACTTTTTATTTTCTTGTTTACCGGCAGCAGACAAGAATGCAAACAGCTCTTCTGCAAAAAAAGCTGATGAGAATGCAAGTTCTAGTACAGAAAAGAATTCTTCTGATCTTGACAGTCTTTTATCGAGTCAGTTGAGTGGCCTAAATTTTGGATCTCTAGGGTCTTTTGGCGGAGGAGAAGAAGTTTCTTCTGTCAGTGATAGCGCAACCCAAATAACAGGGTCTTCTTCTGATATTTTTTGGAATGGTCGCTTTCCAAAGACATACCTTACAGCTTATTTAAATGATCTCAAAAAAAACACTTCCTCTACTCATTATATGTGTCCCCCTTATAGCTTTGTTGTGGGTCAGTATTCCCTCTATCATCAGGACGCAAATGGGAGAGAATGGGCAGATAGACAGTATCGTTTGAGATGTCAGTATTTAGCTGATGGTGTTGGGCGTAACCTTAAGAGAGGAAAAGCTTCAAGTTGTGTCGAAGCTACAAAGGAAGAGTTTAAAGATAATTACAAAACAGTCTACACCTGCCCAAAAGGTAAATTTTTTTCTGGTCATATGACATCTTTTGAGAGTGATAAAAAAACAAGGTCCCATAGATTTTCTTGTTGTGACATTGAACATCCTGACGAGCTTCAGATCACTTTCCCTGAGTATTTAGTTTATAGCCTAGAGCACGCAGGCCCTCAAAAAAATTGCAAAGTAGAAGCTGATGCAACTTCTTATGCAAGACGTTATCACTGGGATTACGAATGCCCTGCTCATAGTTTGCTTGCTAAAGTCACTATCACAAATGTTCCTGAGACAGGAAAAATAGATTCTTACACAGAGTATGAGAGTAAACCAGAAGACCCTATTTTTGGTTATGAATGCTGTCAGGTAGGTGTGCAACAAGATACAAATAGTTTTATTTACGGCTACTCTCAATCCTCAGAAGGTGGGCTTTCCTACGATCTTTTTCCCAAAGAGTGACTTAAGATTTTTCTATGGATCAAAGGTTCTTTATTTGATACCATCCTGCAAACTATAAATCCTAAATCAATTTTTATGAGGTTTTTAAATTCTATGCGTTATCTTTATTCTTTTGTTTTTTTTATTTCCTTCTTGTTTTCTTCTTTTGTTTTTCCTGCAGGTTCTCGTCATATGAGAGTAAAAAAACCTGTTGCTATGCATTCCGATGAGAGCTGGGCTTTGAGACCGTCTGTTGGGCCTGTTAGAAAGCTTGAACAGTTTTTGAATCATTTGCCAAGAGATTCTCATGACGAGCTTTATGTAAAATAGCGTACGCAAAAGAGTTTATTAAAAGAAATCCTAACTTACACAATGCTCGAGCTAATGGAAGAGTCCTTATAAATGCCAAATTGTGTCTTGAGCAGATGGTGCGTGAGGCTACTGCTCTAGGACAACAACAAAAGTTTCTTGAAGTTTTTAGAAGCTTGTGTGGAAAGTCATTAGAAGAAGAAAACTCTTTTTCTCAAGAATTTATAGCTATGTTTAGCGAGCTTCCTCCCTCTGATATTATTTCTCTTTGTGGTGAGTATTCTCAAGATAGTGAAAATGGTGAAGAAAATTCTATCTCTCTTCATTTTGATAAGGATGGCTATCTTGTTCTCATGAGGCTCCATGGTGCGTTTTTACAGGGAGAGATTCCACCCTCTATTGGAGGTCTAACAGGGCTCAAAAATTTAGAATTATTTCATGGTGAATTATCAGGACCTCTTCCCCAGTCTATGAAACATCTTCCGAATCTTACTCATGTCGATCTTTCAGATAATATTTTGGGGCAAGGTTGTGCTAAACACAATGAAATAAATTCTGAAATTTTTGCTGCTTGGAAAAAGCTAAGATTTTTAAATTTATCTGAAAACTATTTCAGAGGTCATCTGCCTCAAACAATTGGGGAAATGGAAAAATTAGAAGAGCTATATCTTTCTGGATGGGCTTCTCGTTCTGAGGAAGAAGGAGATTTTGGGTTACAGTTTTCAGGACAGCTACCAGAGGGTATTTTTAATCTCTCTAAGTTAGTCACTTTAGACTTAAAGCACACAAATTTTGATCCACTATCCGAAGCAGGTCTTGAAAGACTTAAGTTGATAACTCAATTTTATCCTCCCAAATAACTAAAAACTAAAGCCTACTCTCTGCCCAAGGTGTATAGAGCTCGTGTTCAAACCCAAGAGTTTCTAAAACTCGTCCCACCATGAAGTTTACAAGATCATCTATATTTTTTGGTTTTTGGTAGAAGCCAGGCATGGCGGGGACTATATGAGCTCCCATCTCAGAGAGTTCTAGCATATTCTTTAAATGAATACGGTTAAGAGGTGTTTCTCTTGGGCAGAGAACAAGATTTTTTTTCTGTTTAAGCATAACATCAGCTGTGCGTTCAATGAGATTTGAAGAAATACCTGTCGCAATACGAGCTAGGGTTCCCATAGAACAAGGGAGCACTACCATTTGATCAGAAGATGCTGTGCCACTCGCACAAGGAGCGAAATAATCTCCGTGATCAAAAATGCGAATAATCTTTTTTTCTTCTTCTGTTAGTTTTCCACTCATGGCTTTTTTTAGAGAGAAACTTTTGTCTGTGTTTTCTAGTTCGTAGTGAAGAACTTTTTTTCCTGTAAGACTTGAACAAAGGTAGATCCGGTCTACTCTTGTGAGGAGTTCTTTGACAAGAGTTTCAGCGTAGATACTTCCAGAAGCTCCAGTGATGGCAACAAAAATCTTTTTCTCTGGTTTTGTGATAAGCATACAAACATAGCCTAGTTGAAGGTTTAAAAGTGTGGTAAACTTATAACTTTAGAAAACTTTCATCACAAGCTTCAAAAAATTGGAGAAGAAAAGTGCGGAAATTAGCAACTTTAGAAAATCAAAAAGAGCTTAACATCTTGAAGGGTTACCTCTACTACCTTGGTATTGAAACTTTTAATTATGACGAAGCAGAAGATTTAAATCTGTGGGTTGTGAAGGATAGTGAACAGGAAAAAGCAAAATCTTTTTTCTTAGAATTTGAAAAAATTTATTTGAGAAAAGAATCTTCCGAGAACGAACTTGAAAAGCTAATAAAGAATTCAAACTTAGGGGCTGCAAAGTTTCAGTTAGATAAAAGTCTTGAAGCTGAAAAAGAAAAAAAAATTCGAGTGATTGATGCTAGAGAGGCAATCTCTTCTCGTAAAGTAGATTTTCATTTTTTTTCTGTAACAGGTTTTCTTATTTTCTTTAGTGTGATTGTTTTTTTCTCTGCAAACTCTTATGACAATACAGGGGTGGTATACCTATTTTTTACTCTCTCGAACTTTCCTCGGGAGATATTTTTTCTTTTTGAAGTTCAAAATGGTGAGATCTGGCGTGTTTTTACACCTATTTTTATTCACGGAAGTTTTTTTCATATACTCTTCAACATGATGTGGCTCTATCAAATAGGAAGTCTCATTGAAAAAAAAGAAGGTAGTTTCTTTTTTGGCGTTTTAATATGTACAGTAGCTGTTATCTCTAATTTTGTTTTTTATCTTGTTGTAGGACCTAATGTAGGTGGTATGTCTGGAGTTATTTATGGTCTAGTTGCTTATCTGTGGGCTTACCGTAAAGTTGCTCCTACAAGCCAGTATTTTTTGGATGATGGTCTTATTCGTTTTTTCTTTATTTGGTATGTTTTTTGTTGGGTTCTCACTTTATTGAGTTCTCGTCTACATTTTGGTGCGAGTGTTGCTAACACTGTCCATGGTGTGGGTGCCTTTGTAGGTATTCTAATAGGTGTTTTTAGAGCTTCTAGAAAAGAAGAAAGTTTTTTGTCTATGTCTAGATTTTTTTCAAAAGAATGGCTCAAAATTTGGGGGATAATTTTTTTGCTTCTTGCTGGGGGAATTCTTATTGATATGATAGCAAAAAACTTTAATTGAAAAATCTATTCTGGTAACTCTCCTTTTGAATCTTTCTCGATCAAATCTCTAAAGCCACCAATAAACTCATCGTTGATAAAAATCATAGGAACTGTGCGCCAATGATATTCTGCGTTTAATTTTTCCCTTAAAGAAACGTTGTCTGTGAGATCAATTTCTTCATAAGGCCACTTTTTTTGTTCGAAGAACCGTTTTGCACTTAGACAGAAGCTACAAACTTGAGTGGTATAGAGAACTACTTTTGGCATCTTTAAAGTCTCCTTTTTTCTTGAGTTGAAGTGATCTTTAACCTATATCCTATAAACTCTTTCAACAATTAGACAAGGACCTTTTTCTGATGGATTGCACAAAGTCAACTGAGTTATTTAAAAAAGCTTGCGAGATTCTTCCAGGAGGAGTTAATTCTCCAGTTCGTGCTTTCAATGCGGTTGGAGGAAGTCCTGTCATCATTGAACGAGCTAAGGGCTCAAGGTTGTTCGATGTTGATGGCAATTCCTATATTGATTACATGGGGAGTTGGGGAACTGCTCTTGTCGGACACGCTCATAGAAATGTTATAGACACTCTTAAAGAAACTCTCGAAAATGGATTAAGTTTCGGTGCTACTCATGCAAAAGAATTTGATTTGGCTGAAGAAATTTTAGCAGCCTTTCCTGGGATGGAATCCATTCGCTTTGTGAGTAGTGGTACAGAGGCTTGTATGACTGCTGTTCGTTTGGCCCGGGCTTACACGAAAAAAGACCTTATTATAAAATTTGATGGTCACTATCACGGCCACAGTGATTCTCTTCTTGTGAAAGCTGGGTCTGGTCTAGCAACCCTTGGTATTCCTGCAAGTCCAGGTATTCCAGAAGCTGTCTCTAAGTATACGATCTCTATTTCTTTTAATGACATAAAAGCTCTTGAAGATGTTTTTGCACGCTACAAAGGTCAAGTGGCTGCCGTTATTTTTGAACCAATTGTGGGGAATGCTGGGTTTATTCGGCCTGATGTAGGTTTTTTGAATTCTTTGAGAGACTTATGCACAGAGAATGGATCACTTCTTATTTTTGACGAGGTTATGACTGGTTTTCGCGTGGCATGGGGAGGTGTTCAGACTCTTTACAACATTAAAGCTGATCTTAGTACTTTGGGAAAAGTCATCGGTGGTGGTATGCCTCTTGCTGCTCTTGCAGGTCGTAGAGAAATTATGAATCATTTAGCACCAGCAGGGAATGTTTATCAGGCTGGAACTCTATCAGGTAATCCAGTAGCTGTGGCAGCAGGTCTTAAAACTCTGCAAATTTTGAAATCAGAAGAAAAACCTTATGAACGACTAGCAAATAATTGTGAGTGGCTTCTTAGGAGTTTTTCTGACAGTGCTTGTCGCTACGGGATTCCTCTTCAGGTGGATTTTGAAGGAGGGATGTTTGGCTTCTCTTTTTCTTCTAAAAAAATTAGAAACTTTAGTGACACAGAAAATATTGACTTTGAATGCTTTAACTTTTTCTTTAGAAAATTTCTTGAACTGGGTGTTTATCTTCCCCCTTCTAGCTATGAAGCCTGTTTTATGTCTCTTGCTCATACAAAAGAAGATCTTGAAAAAACAGGAGAAATTTTTGAAAAAATTTGTAAACTAAGAGTTTCGTGATTTTTTTATTTTTTTTTAGGAGGATATTTTATGAGTGAAGAAATTCAAAAGTGTTTACGTCTTGGTTGGATTTCTTACTTGAATTTGTACCCTCTTTTTTATGAGCTAAAACAAAATATTTCAGGATTATTTAGTTTGAATTACGGAAATCCTGCTGAAATAAACGCTCTTTTGCGGGAAAAAATTGTAGACTTAGCTCCGAGCTCTAGTATTTGCCTCTTACACGATAAACCTATCGAATCAGTCCCAATTGGTGTCGTCTCAAAAGGAAAAGTCCACAGCGTTTATTTAGGGTTTCAAAAAGAGCACAAAGAGTTTAAGTCTTTTTTAGAAGAAAGAGCAAAAGATTTAAAAAAGAGATTAGATCTAGAAAAAAAATTAGACATCCAGGCACAAAAAATTTTATCTTTTAGTAAAGATGAAAAACTTATTTCTTTTCTCCCGTCAATTAGGTTAACGAAAGCTTCGCAAACAAGTGTTGAGCTGACTCGTATTTTATTGCAATCTCTTCTAGGAGATGTTAATGCAAAAAAAATGGAAGAAAACTCTAAGGAAACAGGAGCTTCAGTCGAACTTCTTATTGGTGATGAAGCTTTGAAGAGGAGAGAGGAATTTTTAGATATCCTAGATTTAGGAGAATTTTGGGATGATCTCACAGGGCTACCTTTTGTTTTTGCTGTGTGGCAAGGGAACCAAAAGTTAAATTCATCTCTTAAAAAGCAGTTGATAGAGTTAGCTTTTTTGACACAAAAAAAAATGCATGAGGATCCCAGTTTTTATGAAAAAAATTTTGTGAAAGAAATGGGTCGCCCTAGTTTTCAGTTGTCTCTTTCAGAGTACTGGAGATCTCTTTTTTATAGTATAGATGATGATTCTAAAATGGGTTTAGATCTTTTTTTAGAGTTAGCAAAAAAAAGAATTTAAGCGTCACAGCTTAGGTTGTTTTCTTCTTTAATGTAGATGAGCTCTCTTTTTTCTAGAGCATCCATAAAATGTTGGCAGTTTGTTTTAAACGTATTCACATCTTTTTCTTTGTAGAGCTCATCTAGTGAGTTAAAAAGTGCCACAACAAAATCAGAAAAATCTGCATTTTCTGGCATAAGATCAATAGAATAATTTAACCAAGCAGCTGTGTTATCATAGCCTATTTTTAAAGCTACATCCCAGAGCATTCCAGATATAAGTTGAGATTGTTTATGTTTTCCACTCACATCAAGATAACTTGTGCTTGTAAGGTCATTCTCTGCTGTTCGTAAGCAGCTAAGACTCACACAAAGAGAATCATTCAGACAAAGATGTTCTCCTAAACAACCATTTTTTGTACGAAGCATAACAAAAATATCAGCAACGGCTTCATGCAAGATACCTGATTCACCATTTCCTGTTTTTACAGAGCGATAGAAAACATGATGCCCGACTTCATGTTGTATAGCCTCATTGTCTAGTCTTACTTGATGAAGTTTTTTATTATCTCCTTTTGGCACTTGGATAGCAGGTAGATTTTCTTCGTCACCAGGAAGATAGAAAACATTGTTTGTTAAACCTTCATTTTGCGTATCTGGATAAATTAAAATTTGAGGCCCATACCATTTTTTTGTGTGAACAAGAGATTTAATGTAATTAGCCTGCTCTTCTGCGTAAGTAAAAAGAGCAGCTTGTTCAAATTTTTCTAGTTCAGAAGTTGGGTTAAAAATAAAACTGAGGTCTTTATTATAAGCGATTACCTGCCCATCTTCAGGGGCTACGCGGAAACGTTCAGAGCAAAGAGTACCACCTGAGCTTAATCCAGCTAGTGTATAGTTTTTTAGAGCTGAAAAATTTGTATCATCAGTGTCTTTTTCTTCATAAATTTTTGCTGTCCCAACTGCATGGAAAAAAAGTGGTTCTATTGAAATAATATTTTCTGCGTACCCAAGAACTTCGTAAGGAGCTTTTTCTCGCTCGAATTTTTGTTTCCAAACTGGGATGAGTTCATGGTTTTTTAGAGCATAACAAAGACTTTTCTCATTTAATTGTTTGAGGTCTGTTGTTTCAAACTTTTTTTCCAGAGCTTCTTGGTTTATTTCTTCAGGTATATTGAGTTGAAGTGGTTCTTTAATATCTATAGGTGGAAGATTTCCAGTTAAAAAAATCTTTTCAGAACTTTGATAAATTTTGGCATAGCCTTCGCAGAGAGGGATATTGCTATAAAAAACTTTGAATTCTAGAATCTTTCGTTTAGCGTATTCAAGGGTTTTGTTGGTTTCTATTTCTTTAAAATCAAAGTACTTAGGGATGCTTGATTTAAGAAGTTTTCTAGCTTCTTCATAAAAAAAAAGATCAATTTTTTCTGATACAAATCCAAAAACATCTTGAGGTAAATTGTTAGCTAAGTCTTCGCAGTCAGAGTCTGAAACTTTTATAACATCTCCATTACTATTTCTTAACATTCCAGGAGGGTCTATTAGTCCATTTTCTTGTTTTTCATTGCTACAAGAATTTAGAAGTAAAGGAAAAAACAAAAGACAACGTACAAAAATTTTCATTTTTTCTCCTTGTAAAAAGTTTTTTATTCTCCTGCTTCGCAGGATAGATTGTTCATAGTGGCTAATTCTAAAAACCCTTTTTTATCGTAAACAGTCATAAGACTTTTACAGTAAGAAGCAAAAGTTTCGTGATCGCTTACTCTGTAAAGAACATCAAGAGTGTCAAAGAGTGCTGTAATAAGATCTGAGAAGTAGGCTTTTTTAGGTAGAAAATCTATTGCATAGTTGAGGATAGCTGCTGTCTTATCATGACCAATTTCAAGAGCTAGCTCCCAAAGCAGTCCAGAGATAAGTTGTGATTTCAAGTGAGGTTCACTCGGCAGATCAGGGCTGCTTAGACTATAGTTATTATCTGCAGATCTGAGACAAGAAAGGCTAACACAAAGAAGATCATTGAGACAAAAATGTTCTCCAAGACAAGCATTTTTTGTTCTAAGTTCGACGAAAGCATCAGCAATTCCTTCGTGAATCACAAGAGATTCTCCTGTTGGAGTGGTCACAGATCGGAATAGCACATGGTGTCCTACTTCGTGTTGAATGGCTTCATTGTCTATTCTTAGTTGATGAAGTTTTATATCATCTCCTTTTGGAATTCTGATTTCTGGACGAGCTAGATAATCTCCAGGTATGTACTGGGCACTATTTGTAAGTCCATTATTTTTCATATCTGGTATTAAAAGAATTTGTGGCCCGTACCATTTTTTTGTGTATTCTAAGTTTGCAATATACTCTGATTGTTTCTCAGCATAAACAAACATACTAACTTGCTCAAATAAATCTGGTTGTTCTTCTGGGTTGAAAAAGAATTTAAAGTCTTCTTTTTTGACAGAAGGTTCTCCATCTTCAGGTGCAATTTGAAATCTTTCGTTACAAAGAGTTCCCCCTGAGCTCATATTCTCCAATGTGTAGGTTTTAATTGCTGAAAACTTTTCTCCTCCACTATCATCTTCATCATAGGTTTGTAAATTCCCTGTTGAGTGAAAGAAAAGAGGTTGTAAAGAAAGAATATTTCCTCCATTAGCTAAAACCAAATAAGGCTCGTCTTGTTTTTTTACTTTTTGTTTCCAAACTGGAACAAGTGTTTTGTTTTTTATTGCATAACAGATATTTTTTTTATTTTCTATTCTCACATCTAGAGATTCTAAACTTTCCTGAAGTGCGCTCAAAGAAAGAGTTGATGGAGTTTCAGCTAAAAGAGAAAAGTTTATTTTAAGTTCTTTCTCTGGGAAATTTCCTGTGATAACGATTTTTTTTGAAGTGGCATATACTTTTGCATAACTTGAGCAAAGAGGAATTCCTTCAAATGAAAATTCAAAACCAAGAATTTTTCTTTGAGGATGAGTCTCGACAAGATGGTAGTTAATGAAGTCTGGGATGCTTTCTCTGAGCAATTCTATAGATTTTTTGAGGAAAAGAGGATCTTCTGGTATTTTTTTTGTGGGAACTAGCTCAAATTGAGCAAGGACATCGTCTGGGAGTTTATTTGAGAGGGTGGCACAGTCTTTGTCTTCTACAAAATCAATATCGTTATAATGACTTGGATTTGTGAATTCGTTTCCCCCAATATCTTTTTTTGGGGATTCACTGCATGATATTAAAAATATCAAAAGAGAAAAAAATAGGAAAACTCTTTTCATGCCTAAATCTCTTATGAATAACAGATGTTGAACCTAAGAGAATTGTATCATGAAAACAAAGATCTAGCTTCTAGAGAACAGAATCAAACAGGAAAGGGGTCGAGAGTTTTTCGACTGAAATACCAAGAAATTCAAAAAGTTCTTGTCCTTTTTTACTACGATACTCTTTGCCATAATAAATTTTCTTAACATTCCCTAGGTTTATAAGTCGCTTAGCGCAAGTTTCGCAGGGGTGGTGAGTGACAAAAACGATTTTTTCAACACTTCTTGCGCAGTTACAGTTAATCACGGCATTTTCTTCAGAGTGAAGGCAGCCACAATTGCCTACCTCGTCTCTGTCACAAGAGTTTCTAAGGCCACTTGCATTCCCGTTATAACCAACAGCCAGTACTTGTCTGTAGTCTGTTGTTGTGATCACAGTGCCTACTTGCAAACGGTGGCATGTCGAGCGTTTAGCAATAGTAAAAGCTAGGTTAAGGTAGATCTCTTCAAAAGAGGGACGAAAACGTTCTTTGTCATAATGTGTGATGTTCGTCTGTGAGTCCTTCAATGAGTGTATCCTTGTCTAAGAGGGTGGAGATACTATTTTCGAGGTTTAAATACTGGATTTTAGCATCTTTTGTCCAATGCATAATATGATCGCCGGAAAAAATTTTTGGCGCTTGAAATAAATAGAGTTTCTCACAGAGTTTTGAATTTAAAGCAGAACTCCATAGGGAACCTCCTCCTTCTAGGAGAATTCTGGCTTGTCCCTCGGTGTAAAGCTCTTGGCAAACGTGAGCTAATTTTTCTTCTTTTGTGTTTCCCTCAAAAACTTTAAAACAGATTCCTCTTGTTTCGCTTTCTTTCATGAGTGTAGAAGAAATTTTATTGCGCGTTTCTAAATTAATCCACCAAAAAATTTTTGATTTTTCTTTTAAAATAAAGTGCTCAGAAAGCTTTCTTGAAAAAAGAGCTTCTCCTGTTGGATCAAGAACAACTCTCAAGGGGATTCTCTCTTTTTGAAAAAATCGGTCTGTAAGACTTGGGTTATCTTGAATTATAGTGCGAGCACCGACTACAATAGCATCAGATAAAAGCCTTAGGAAATGAGCATATTTTCTTGATCTTTCTCCAGTGATCCACTCTCTTTTTGAGTCACTGTGAGCATAAATACCGTTAAGAGTGCTTGCTACTTTTATTGTTACAAAAGGTTTTCTTCTTTCTTCATAACATTCGAAGTGTTCTGTCAGAAATTTTAATTTGTCTGCAAGGTCAAGATTTTTTGTTGAGGAAAAAAGTTCATTTTTTATACCATGAAGCTCTAGGTGCTTTAATCCATTTCCAGAAACTTTTTTTGTGTTATCACATCTTCCGTAAACAATTTTTTTAAGTGGATACTTTGCTAATAGGTGAGAACAAGAAGGGGTTTTTCCCTGGTGAGCACAGGGTTCTAAAGTTGAATAAAGAGTTGCACTGTGGAGTTCGTCTTCCAAATTTTTTGTTTTTAGTTTTTGAAGCAAAGCTTGTTCTGCGTGAGCCTCCCCAAACTTACTGTGCCAGGAAGCTGCAACAAAGCGCTGATTTTTGTTAACAAGGACAGCTCCTACAAGAGGGTTTGAGCGCACAAAACCAGCCCCTTGAAGAGCAGCTCTAAAAGCTAGATCCATGGCTTCCTCTGGGCTTATAGGTGTTCCTTTTTCAGGGAGCAAAAAATTTTCATAAAGCTCATCAAAGGGGATATTTCTTAAGTTCATGAAAATTATTTTTTCCAGCTTGAAAATCCACCATGGTTTACCACATGAGTGTAACCAAGGCTTTGAAGATCTTTTTTAGCTAGACTAGAGCGTCTTCCAGAAGCACAGTAGACAATGATAGTTTTTGATAAATCATTCTGTGTGAGAGCTTCAATCTCAGATTTTTTACTAAGGATTTCATTATGCACTATGTTTTTAGCTCCTTCCGCGTGACCAGAGGTATATTCCTGAGCTGATCTGACATCAATAATAAGAGCTCCTTTTTTAGCTAGTTGATAAGAAACTTCGGGATTAAAGTCTTCTTTGCTAGCAGTGATTCTAGGGAGCACAACAGAGTAGCCAATATAAAGCAAAAGAGCAGCAGCAATTAAAAGATTCCAGTTCATTTTAGTATCCTAGGGGAAAGTTTTCTTGAACGCAAAAAAGAGAAGTATTTTTTTTAAAAGCGTTCTTTGGTCTGTTCACATCTATGATAATTCAGTAAGCAAATAATTTATACTTTTTTTATAGCAAGTTAAATAATATATTGCTTGGAATCATTGTCATAAAGAGGGTTCATGTTATGAAAAAGTTATTTTTTATTTTTTATTTTTTGTTTGGATTTTTTAGTTTTTACATATTTGCTGCTGATGTCGGAAGCGCTAATCACAGTGATCCTGTCTTTAAATCTTCTAATCAAAAGCGTAGGTGGACTAAGGCCGAAGATAATCGTTTAAAAGATGCCGTTAATCAAGTTGGTATAACAAAATGGAAAGATATTGCTAAAATAGTTCGAACTCGAAATAGAACTCAGTGTCGTAAACATTGGAGTGAATCTCTAAATCCTCCTAGACTAAGAAAGGCTAGAGTTCTACCTTTTAAAGCTAAGACTCCATGGACTCCGGATGAAGATAACCGTTTAAGAGATGCCGTTAATCAGTTTGGTCCACAAGAATGGAAATATATTGCTCTAACAGTTCAAACTCGAAATAGAACTCAGTGTCGTACACGTTGGGCTGAGTATCTAGATCCTCTTCTTAAACATTGCGATTGGACTGAGGCTGAAGATCTTTATATAGTGGCTCAAGTTTCTAAGTATGGTAGTCAGTGGGCAAAGATTGCAGAAGGTCTAAAAGGAAGATCACCTGGGTCTATAAAGAACAGATGGCACAAGAAGCATAAGTCGGAAGCAGTCAGATTTCTTCAGAAAGAAGCATTTCCTAAAAAAAGAGCTCGTACAACTACTACTTCTGTAGCCGTAGGTTTTCCTATCAGTAGTGCGAATGCGTCTCTGCCTGTAGAGGAGGGAATCTTGTCTCCTCTTTCACCAGGAGCGGGTCTTTCAGAGGCAGATTTTGCAGCAATAGCTGCTCGGTTGCTTGCAGACTAAAAATAGAAACCTCCCACTCTCTAAAAAACTCTCTTGCGATTTCACACTTTTTTAGTTTTTTCTCTTTTTTAGGTATTTTTTTAAACTCATCTGGAACTTCTGGAAGAAGCCCTAAGTTTACATTCATAGGAGTGAAAGAACTTCTTGTGCCAAAACGTAAATAATTAATAAGGCTTCCTGACACAGATTCTTTTGGTGGGTAAGAAAATTTTTTTTCTTCAATTTTATGAGAGACCATTTGAGAAATCATAAGACCAATAGCAGCAGATTCTAAATACCCTTCTACTCCAGTGATTTGTCCTGCTGGGAAGACCCGCCTATTTTTTTTGAAAGAAAGTTCTTCTGTGAGAACTTTCGGGCTTTCAATATAAGTGTTCCTGTGAATAGATCCATAACGAAGAAAACTAGCTTCGCTCAGAGCAGGGAGTGCTCCAAAAATTCTTTTTTGATCTCCCCAAGACATTTTACTTTGAAAGCCTACCATACTAAACATAGTAGCCTCTTTGTTTTCTTGTCTCAGTTGAATATTAGCCCAAGGACGATGTCCTGTTTTAGGGTCTTTAATTCCAACTGGTTTCATGGGTCCGAAACGGAGAGTTTCTCTTCCTCTTTCTGCCATCACTTCGATGGGCAAACAGCATTCGAAATACACAGGATTTTCAAAAGAATGCAGAGGAATTTTTTTGGCAACTATGACTTCATCGATAAAAGTTTCGTATTCTTGTTTGCTCAGAGGAATATTAAGGTAGTCCCCTTTTTCCTCCTCTTCGGGTGCATCGTAGCGATTAGCCCAGAAACACTCATCCATATTGATCGTGTCTCCGTCAATGACAGGAGCAATTGCGTCATAGAAGTAAAGATGTTTTTCATCAAAACAAAGAGATCTGATTTCTTCGCTAAGAGCTTCGGAGGTGAGGGGGCCACTTGCAATAATCCAGTATTCTCCTCTTGCTTCAAGTTCTTCTTCAGTTGGAATTTTGGTTATTTCTTCTGAGATTCTTGTGAAGAGAGGATGTTCTTCAAGGCTTTTTGTAATGTAAGCACTAAAAAGTTCTCTATCCACAGCGAGTGCTTGTCCTGCTGGGACTCTTGTTTTTTGAGCAGCCTCTAAGATGAGTGAGTTGAAGTGTTTCATTTCTTCTTTAAGAACACCTGCTGCTGACTCTTCACATTCAGATTTAAGAGAGTTTGAACACACAAGTTCTGCAAGTCCACTTGTTCTGTGGGCAGGTGTCATTTTTTTTGGACGGGCTTCATAAAGAGTGACAGGAATACCTGCTTTTAGAGCTTGCCAAGCTGCTTCTGAGCCTGCAAGGCCTCCACCAACAATGACTATTTTTTGTTTCTTCTCTAACAAGGTGTTGTTTGTCCTAGGGTGAAAGCTCATATGCAATGTTAAGCATAGATGCAAAAGTTTCTGGTTCTAAAGAAGCCCCACCAATGAGGCCACCGTCAATTTCTGTGCTACGAAGAAGTTCTCTTGTGACATCTTGTTTCATACTTCCTCCGTAGAGGATTCGTGTTTCTTCTGCTACAGTTTTGCTAATTTTTTTTTCTAAGTATTCGCGAATAAATTTATGAGCTTCGTGGGCTTCATCTCGTGTAGCTGTGAGCCCTGTACCAATGGCCCAAACAGGTTCATAGGCGATCAGGAAATTTTTTCCATCAAGCTTTTCTTGAGAAAGACAAGAAGAAAGTTGTTCTTCTAAGACAGCAAAAGTTTTTCCTGTTTGTCTTTCCTCGATTTTTTCTCCAACACAAAGAATCGGTGTAATGTTTTTTGAAAGTGCTTTTTCAAATTTAAGTCTTATCTCATTATTTGTTTCATGAAAAAGAGTGCGCCTTTCACTGTGACCTAGGATAGTCATTTGGATGCCAATTTCATTTAGCATATTTAATGAAGTTTCCCCTGTAAAAGCACCTGATTCTTCCCAGTGTACATTTTGAGCGCTGATAGAAATTTTTTTGGGTCTAAAAATACTTTCTGCTTTTTCGAGAAAAGGTGCAGGGACACCAAGAACCACATGGAGTTTTTCTGTGATTTTTGAAAGAGATGGTTTTGAAAAATTCTCGAGATCTTTGGCATAGCTTTCTAGTTTATGGATCGATTGATTCATTTTCCAGTTAGCTGCCATGCAAATTTTTCTTGGACGAGTCACTTATGTTCTCCTTTGTTACTCAAGAGCTTTAAGACCTGGGAGTTTCTTTCCTTCTAAAAACTCAAGAGAAGCTCCCCCACCTGTAGAAACGTGTGAGAAATCATCTCCTAATTTTTCTTGGTTCACTGCAGCTAGAGAGTCACCCCCACCAACAACACTATAGCAATCTAAATTCCCAATAGCTTTTGCTATGGCTCGAGTGCCCTCAGAGAATTGAGGAATTTCAAAAACCCCAAGAGGACCATTCCAGAATACAGTTCTTGAGCCTTCGAGAATATTTTTGATATTTCTGATACTATTAGGGCCAATGTCTAGTCCCATCAAGTGATCTGGAATATTTTCAGAATGAATCACTTCGGCTTTTGCGTCAGCACTAAAAGTAGTGGCGCACACATGATCCACAGGAAGAAGGATTCTTACGTTATGTTTTCTAGCTTTTTCATAGATAGCACGCATTAAATCTTCTTTGTAGTCATCTACTTTTGAAAGACCAACTTTGTGTTCTTTAAACTTTAAAAAAGTGTAAGCCATGGCTCCACCAATTATCAGGTTGTTACAGTAGTTAAGGAGATTTAGAATAACCCCAATTTTATCAGAAACTTTAGCTCCTCCTAAAACAACAGTGAATGGGCTTCCGTTATTTTTTAGTTTTTCAAGAGCGTTCAATTCTTTTTCGATAAGGAAACCAACAGCTTTTTTTGCATGTGCAAGTTTATAAGGTGCTCCAGAAATACTAGCATGCTCTCTGTGCACAGCTCCAAAGGCATCGTTTACGTAGTAGTCTATTCCTTTAACGAGATTTTCGCAAAAATTTGGGTCGTTTTGTTTTTCACCTTTGTAGAAACGAAGATTTTCTAAGAGAATGATTTGATTTTTACCAAGTTGTCTTAAAGCTTGATCGATAGGCTCTTTGTCATAATCTCTCATGAGGAGAACTTCTTTACCAACAAGCTCAGCTAATCTTTCACCCACAGGGGCTAAGCTAAATTCTTCATCATTTTGGCCTGTTGGACGTCCAAGATGGCTAGCAATACAAACACGGTTTGTAAACTGAAGAATATGTTTTAAAGTCGGAAGAGCTGCTTGGATACGGCTTTCGTCTGTGATTTGACCGTTTTTCAGGGGAACGTTAAGATCAAGTCTTAAGAATACATAGCGGTCTGTGAGATCCAGTTGATTCAGTCTTTGTATTGGCATAGAGACTTTCCTTAAGTTAAGCTCCAAGATTTTCTATCTTGAAGATGCAAGTTTTGCTATATGATTGAAAATAAGCTACAAGAGAAGAGATTATAATATGATTGAAGAAGAACGAAAAGACTAGATATGAAACCACTTGTAAATGCATCTCAGCTAACTAAAACTTATAGTGATAAAACGCTTTTTGAAGGCCTGACTTTTAGTATCTCTGAAGGTGAGCGTCTAGCTCTAATTGGGCCAAATGGAACAGGAAAATCTTCCCTGCTAAAGGCTCTTATTAAAGAGCTTGATTGTGACGGAGGAGAAGTTGTTCATAAAAAATCTCTTTTTTATCATGTGGTTGGTCAATCCTCGTCATTTGTTGACGGGATGAGCGTGAGAGAAGCTATTTTGGCAGAGTTAGCTTCTAGTCATGGAGCTAAAAAAAATCCTGAATTGAATTTAATCGAGTCTATTGCTTTTGAGCTTGGGTTAGAGTCCCTTGAGACTCCTGCAAGCTCACTTTCTGGAGGGGGCCTTAAAAAAGTGCAGTTAGCCGCTGCATTTTTAGCAGAAGCAGAACTTGTTTTTTTTGATGAACCGACAAACCATCTCGATATCAAGGCGGTTTTATGGCTAGAAAATCGTCTTATAAGAGCTCCTTTTGCTTGGGTGTGTATTGCTCATGATCGGTACTTTCTTAATCGTATAGCCACTAGATTTATGGAGCTAAGCCCTCTTTATGCAGGAGGGGCTTTTGTGAGAGAAGGGAACTACGAGAGTTTTCTCAAGGAAAAGGAGCTGTACTTAGCAGAAAAAGAAAATAGGGAAAACACTCTTTCTAACCAACTTCGCAAGGAAGAAAAATGGCTCAGGACTTCTCCTAAAGCAAGAACCACGAAATCACAGTCTCGGATCGATAGAGCTCATGAGATGCAAGATGATTTAAAAAATCTTAGAGCAAGAAATGAAGTGGAAATAGAGTCTATTTCTTTTATTCATACAGAAAGAAAATCTAAAAAACTGATTAACCTTAAAAATGTTTCTTTTGAAATAGATTCGAAAACAATTTTTGAAAACGAAAGTTTAGAAATCCTTTCAGGAGATAAAATAGCTCTTCTTGGGCCTAATGGTTCTGGGAAGTCTACTCTTTTAAAACTTATAGCTGAAGTTTTAAAACCAAAAAGTGGTACTGTAGACAAAGCTTTGAATTTAAAAATCAGTTATTTTGATCAAGAAAGAAAACTCCTTGACACAAATGAGAGTGTTCAGTGTTTTCTTGGGGACGGAAGTGATCATGTGGTCTACAATGGAAGAAGTGTTCATATCAGTAGTTGGCTTAGACGTTTTGGTTTGAGCTTTGAAAAGAAAGATGCTTCTGTCAATTCTCTTTCAGGAGGAGAAAAAGGAAAAGTTTTCATAGCAAAACTTCTTCTTGATCCTTGTGATCTTTTGATTTTAGACGAACCTACAAATGATCTTGATATAGCGAGTCTTGAGGTCCTGGAAAGAGGTTTAGCAACATTTCCTGGAAGTTTTATTCTTGTGAGTCATGATAGATTTTTTATGAAGAGAGCTTGTAACAAATTTCTTGGGATCGAACCTCAGCAAAAAATCACAAGCCATCTTTCTTTAGAAAAATGGATGGAGTCTATAGAAAATTCAGAAAGAAAAATCAAGAAAACTGAGAGACAAAAAGAAGAAAAGAAAAAAACTGTCAAACTTTCTTACATGGAACAAAGAGAGCTTGATCAAATGGAAGAGAAGGTCACCCATCTAGAAGAAGAACTAGAAAGCCTTAGAGAAGAAATGGTAAAGCCTGAGATTCTTTCCTCTCACGAAAAACTTACAGAGCTTGGGGCAAAGCTTGAAGAAAAACAATCAATCCTAGATGACTGTTATGAACGTTGGGGGATTTTAGAAAGCAAAAAAGCAAAGCTTTAAACATATTTTTTAAAAAATACACACGAGACTCAATTTAAAATCCACCTGATCACCTTGACCTTCTGCCCTTATTTTTGTAAAAAAAGAAAAATATTTCCAAATGCATAATAGACATAATAAGGAGCACTGGTATGAAGTGTGGCTTTTCAGTTCTTGCGAAGTATAGGAATTTAAATTTCATAAAAAATGTTATTTTCTTCGTTCTTCTTTTCTCTTCTCTGGACGGGTTCTCTACTTTTAGAGCCTGTTCCCTATTAAATTTATGCTAAACGATTAAGAATAATCTTGAACATTCCAATGAAAACCATAGAGCGTCCATGATGAGGATCTACCTCATAGTCTCGAGCAAGTCTCTTTTGTCGTT
>CANFEH010000032.1 GCA_947445855.1 Zetaproteobacteria bacterium | reverse complement strand
TGACTCTTCTGAGCTCTTTTTTATAGCCGCTTCATTTTCCAAAAAATCAAAAGAACTTTTTCTAACATTTAAAGCTTCTTGCCAATAAGGGTTTAAAAAAATTGGGTGATTTTTTTCCATCCCCGATAAACCTGTTCTTATTTCGTGTGTTTTGGTAGCAGAGTGAGCAAAAATAAAAGATGATTCAAGCAAGATAAGCAAAATACAAAAAGCTCGGCTGATGATTTTTTTTCTCATTCTTCGATTCCTTTTTTTATTCTTGGTGAGTTTTTGATAAGTTAGAATCATACTATCAAATACTAAGGCTCTGTCAATTCTCATAGGAAAGTTTCACGAAAAATGGACAACAAAAAAAATTCGCTCTCTTATTTGTTTTTTACTTTTCTTAAAATAGGAACTTTCTCCTTTGGTGGTTTTATGTCTCTCATTGCTATGATCGAAAATCAGCTAACAGAAAAAGATAAAACAATAAAACGAGAAGTGTTGTTAGATGGTATTTCCCTGACAAGTTTGCTCCCTGGTCCTGTTGCTATGAATACAGTGGCTTTTGTAGGCTATAAAATGAAAGGCTTTAAAGGGGCTTTGGTGAGTCTTATAGCTGCTCTTATTCCGTCGTTTCTTCTTATGTGTGTTTTGTCACACTTCTATTTCACCTACGGAGAAGTTCATGAAGTGAGAGCATTCTTCATGGGGGTTATTCCTGCTATTTGGGCTGTCATTTTTTCCACGGCTTTTAAAATGGGAAAAGCAAACTTAACGGATAAAAAACAAATCGTTATTGCTATCCTTGCAGCTGCTATTTTACTTTTATTTAAAACAGGTTCTTTCACGATTCTTTTGCTTTTGTCGGGAGGTCTTTTAGGTTATATTTTTTATCACAAAGACTATGAAAAAACAAAAAGTTCAGCTTCGTTTCCAAAGAAGCCAGTTTTTTCTGCTGCTATTTTAATTGTTATTTGTCTGTTCATTAATCCTATTTTGGAACAGCTAACAAGCTCTATTGGGGGCTCTTTTCATCAGAATTTCGAAATTTTTTCACGCTTCAGTTCTCTTAGTATCACCCTTTTTGGGGGTGGTTATGTTTTTATTCCTATTATGCAAGAGCTTCTTGTAGAAAATTTTGCTTGGCTAAGTCAGCAAGAATTTATTGACGGGATGGCTCTTGGGCAAATGACTCCTGGGCCAATTATGATTACTTCTACTTTTGTTGGTTACAAAGTAATGGGTCCAGTAGGTGCTCTTATGGCAACTATAGGCATGTTTCTCCCTCCAGCTATTCTGACAGTCTATTGCACAAAACTTTTTGAATTTCTCGAGTCATCGTCTATTGTGAAATCTGCGTTTAAAGGTATCAAGCCTGTGGTCGTTGGAATGATTTTCTCTGCAGGGATCATTGTAGCAAAAGGTTTTGATAATCTTCTTTTTTCTTATACTATTGGTTTAATTTCATTTGCCTTACTGTATTTTAAAAATATTAACCTTATTTATTTGCTCATAGTTACAGGAATTCTTGGTCTTATTGTTTTTTAAAGGAAACTCATTATGAATGAAAAAAGATTGCTTCAATTCATTGGAACACAAAGGTCTGGTTCAAACTTGCTTCGTGTGATGCTTGATCAAATCGATGGGGTCATTGCTCCACATCCTCCTCATATTCTGATTACTTTCGAAGGACTTCTTCCTCTTTATGGAAATCTAGAAAAAAAAGAAAACTTTGCTCGCCTTGTGGATGACGTTTGTTCTTGGGTAGAAAATAATCCTGTTCCTTGGGAAGGGGTTATATTTAATAGAGATGAAATTCAAAAAAAATCTAAATCTCCTACTTTGATTGAAGTGTTTCGTCTTGTTTATGAAAAAGCTGCAGAAGCAAGAAATGCCAAGTATTGGTCTTGTAAAAGCATGGCTAACACACATTTTTTTAAAAAATTGGAAGAACTAAGCCCTGCTCCGATTTATCTTTATCTCTACAGAGACGGAAGAGATGTCGCTCTTTCATTCAAAAAAGCGTATGTGGGTGAAAAACATATTTTCTCTATTGCAAAAAAATGGAATGAAGACCAAGAAAAATCTTTAGAAATTTGTGAAAAAGTTCCTAAAGAACGAGTTATTAAAATTCGCTATGAAGATATGCTGGCAGACTCGGAAAAGACCATAAAAGATATTTGCAAGGTTTTAAAAATTCCTTTTCAAAATAAATTTTCATCTTACTACACTTCAAAAGAAGCTAGTAACACTTCTCTTGCGGGTGAAATGTGGCAAAATTTAAGTAAACCGATCATGAAAGATAATTTCAACAAATACAGAACAGGTCTAACTAAAGAAGAGATACAAATTTTTGAATCAATTGCTCACAATTCATTAAAAGCTCTTGGGTATTCATTAGATAATGATGAAAATTCTTTAAAGAAAACTTTTGCTGATAGTGAAATAAAAGATTTTGAAAAATCTAATAAACAACTGAAGCAAGATATAAAAAAGAACACAAGTGCTGATGAATTAAGAAGAAAACAGTGGCAAGAAAATTTTTTAGTTAGATGTAATAATGAAATAAGTAGCAGGGCTTAAAGTTCTTTTTCAAGTGCATCAAGACTTTCTTGTAATCTTTTTAGTTCTAGCCTCATTTGAGGGAGTCTTTTTAGAGCCAGTTGCTCTTTCTTCCAATCTTTCAACTTTGACAGAGGCATTCCCATGTATTCGCCTGATTCAGTCACGTCTTGAATG
The DNA here is from genome assembly GCA_947445855.1 of Zetaproteobacteria bacterium. Taxonomy (GTDB): domain Bacteria; phylum Bdellovibrionota_B; class Oligoflexia; order Oligoflexales; family Bog-1112; genus CANFEH01. Next base: position 17,726 of record CANFEH010000032.1, on the reverse strand, counting down.
GCAGCAGAGCATGGGCCTAAAGTTACATGTGAGCACACATTCACAGCAGCACCTACTGCACTTTGTCCAGCAGTGATAAAACCTTCTCCTACTTTAGCACAACCACCAAAAGCGACTTGAGCACAAACAAGAGAGTTTTTTCCAATATCCACATTGTGCCCAACATGGACTTGAGAATCAAACTTTGTTCCTTCTCTTACAATTGTTTCATCAAAAGTAGCTCTGTCAACTGTGCACAAAGGTCCTATTTCAACATTATCCTCCACCACAACTCTTCCAAGCTGTGGAATTTTTACATTTCCTTCTTTTGTAGGAACAAAACCAAAACCATCTCCACCAATCACACTCCCCCCGTGGAGGATGGCATGTTTGCCGATTTTTGTTCCTTCCATAAGCACACAGTTTGGATAAAGAACAGAACCCTCTCCCACGAAACACCCTGGTCCTACATATACCCCTGGATAAAGAACACAGTTTTGTTCAATCCGAGCACCATGATCTATAAACACATGAGGGTATAGAGTTACAGTTTTATGAACATGAGCTTCTTCATGAACAAAAGCTAAAGAACTTTGCCCGTAAAAACTATGGCGTATGGGATAAAGTTTTAAACAAGCTTTTGCAATAGCTAAACGTGGGTTTGGGTGAACCAGTTGAGCAAAATTCACCCCATCTTCTTTTTCTCGAACAATAACAGCACTGGCTTCTGAGTTTCGTAGAAATTTTTTATACTTCAGATCTGCAAAAAAACTAAGATCACCTTTTCTTGCTGTTTCTAGAGGAGCTACCCCCTTTATTTCTAGAGCAGCGCCTTCTTTTCCTGGGTAAAGATAAGCTCCCATAATCTCACCCAAGGCTTCTAAGCTGATCATACTGTCTCCCCATTATTCAAAGCTCTGAATAAAATCTAGCTACCTACTTGAAATTATAACAGCACTGAAGGAGACATAATATATTTTTCATTCTTAAGCTCCTTGTTCATTCTTGTTATTTCTTAGTTATATTAAGTGGTTAAAAATATTTTAAAAATTTTAGATTGATTTTACCGCCTCTTTTTATTATACTGCGCAAATTCAAAGTCTACTAATTAAAAAGAAATTCTATGTTGAAACAACTGAGTTTTGTGATTCTCATTTTTTTTGTGTCTATCAATTGTTTTTCTCAAGAAAAGCAATCTGCTACTCTTCGACCACATCTTTTAGCGTCACCTGGAAGCTTTCCTGTTCTTAGTCTAGTCAAAGTAAGCCATGATCTTGCTGGTCTAATGTTTGCAGATATTCTCCATCAAAGAGATAACTATTTAACACGCTATTTTAGAGAAATAAAAGAAGAACCTTTTAAGCATTTCTTTGGAGCTATGAGTGCCCTAGAGCACACAGTACAAAAACTAAAAAGTGACGGGCTTTCTTATGAGCTCATTAGAGAAATTATTTCTATTTCTAGAAGAATTGATTTAAAAGATGTGCATCTTTACAGAGGAAGGACTCACCTTGGTCTTCACACTCGCTTTCTTGAACTGAAAGGACTTCAAGAAGTGAGAAGATCTAGAAAAATTATTTTAAAAAAATGTATCGAAGAAGAAGATGACACGCCTTGGCTTAGAAATGAAACTCAATACGAAAATAGCCCAGAGAAGTATCTTAAGTCAAAATATGATATTTTAGCTTACAGAGAGGCTTTTTTAGACTCTGAACTAGAAGAGTTAAAACAAATCTTTATCAGCCTCATTGAGATTTACAATGAATCACACTCTCTAGAAGATCTATGCAGACTTGTGAAATTTATAAATATCAACCATCCGTTTGGAGATGGGCATGGACGTCTAACTATGGTTTTAATTCAAGCTCATCTTATTCTTTACGAAGAAGGTCGAGTAGCTTTTTGGTTTCTTCACAACCCAAATGGTTTGAGTGATGAGCAATTTATAAATATGATTCGTTTTGGGCAAAAAATAGCCCAAAGAATAAGCTTAAATTATCCTCATAATTTGGAAAGAGAAATTAAAAGATTTAGAGCATCCTGTAAAATCTACCCTGGACTTGTACAAAGGCTTTTCACAAAACATGAGATTAATAAAAAAACTCCTATTACCATTAAAGATGCAAAGCTTTCTTTTCAAGAAATATTTCCTGGTGTAACGATTACACAAACGAAAGTTCTTTCTAGAGATTTAAGAAAATTTATTCCAGCAATTTTTCTGCAACATAAAACAGGAAGCCTTGAAGTTCCTCTTTCAAATATTGTTAGAGAGTGCCCTCTAGAAACTTTTGAAAGACTTGAACACCGAGTAGAAAGACTGAGCTCTTCTCTTCAAAGAATCTCGAAACCAAACTTATCTTCTCTTGCAAAACAAAAAAATCTTAAGTAACTAGAATTTTAATTAAGAAGCTTTGGATCTAATATGTCACGAAGAGTGTCACCCACAACATTGAGGGCGTAAATAACAAGAAACATAAAAGATACAACAGCTGCAAGAGACCACCAAATTTCATTAGTCAACTCACCAGGAACTGCTGATATCATTGCTCCCCAGCTAGCTCCGTCTTGAATTCCAACACCAAGATAAGTCAGCATAACTTCAGCTTTGATTGCATTTAAAATCATAAGTGAGCTAGTAACAATTGCTATGTGAATCACATTAGGAAGGATGTGTTTAAAAATCACAACAAAGTCATTAGCTCCTAGAAGTTTTGCTGCCAAAACATATTCACTTTCTTTATGTTTAATGAATTCACCTCTAATCATACGACAAAGGCTAATCCAATAGCTTGCAGCCATGGCTACACAAACAGCCATCAAACCTTTACCTAGAGAATAAGAAATAGCTATTAAAAGCAAAATATCTGGAACAGAAGCTATCACAGAGTAAAGCCAGGTAATAAAAATATCGAGAGTCTTCCCGTAATAACCAGCAATCGACCCAAGCACAAGTCCTATAGGAACTGCTATTGCTGTCACGACAAAACCCATGGTCACAGCTGTTTGAGTTCCAGCTAAAAGCTTAAAAAAAACAGAACGTCCAAAAATATCTGTTCCAAAAATTTTTGCAAAACTAAGACTTGGGCTTTCGTAACTCACACCAACACGAGCTTGAAAATCAGGAAGTAAGTTCATCCACCCAAGACAAGCTACAAAAACATAAAACAGAATTATAAGTGAGGAAAAAAGAAATTGTTTATTGTTTTGAATTTGACTAAAAAATCTTCTTACAAAACGATTTTTAATTTTAACAATCTTTTTTGTATCGTATTGAAAAGGAATTGTATTCGTTACTTTCACTTCTCCCATAATAAAAATCCTAAATATTTTATTAACTGAGCTTAACTCTTGGATCAACAAGAGCATACAAAACATCTGTTAACAAATTAAAACAAGAATACAACACGGCACTCATCACAGTCATTGCTTTAATAATGGGAAAATCTCCCTCATTAATAGCTGTGATTGTAATATCACCAATACCAGGAAGAGCAAAGTAACGTTCCATCACAAAAGCCCCTGTGATAAGAAAAGGGATAGCTATCACAGTATTTGTGAGGATAGGAATCATAGCATTTTTGAGTAAGTGAACAAAAAGAACACGAGGCTCACTTGCTCCTTTTGCTCTTGCTGTACGTATATAATCAGATTTTACTTGATCAAGAAAAATAGTACGAAAAAGTCTAATATCAGGGCCCATAGACACAAGTCCAATAATAAACCAAGGCAACATTAAATAAGAGATAGAAGAAAATCCTGGTTCAAAACCTTGTATAGGAAACCATCCAAAACGGTAAGCCAATAAATATTGCAGAACAATAATGTAAACTAAATAGGAAATACTCATACTCACAACAAACAAGAAAGTTGAGATTTTATCGAGAGATTTCCCTCTGAAATAAGAAATAAACAATGCAATTACAATATTAAATAACGTGCCAAAAACAAAAGGGGGAGCTGTCAAAGATAAAGAAACAAGAACTCCTCCACAAAAAATATCAGAAAGCTTCTCTCCTGTAGAAAATGATTCTCCGTAGTCAAATGTTAGAATTTGCACAAGAAAATCATAAAATTGTTTTGCAAAAGATTGATCAAGCCCCCACTTTGCTCTTAATGCTACAATAGCTTCTTCTGAGGCATGGAGCCCAAGAGCTTGTCTCACAGGATCTTCTCCAAAAATGGTGAAGAGAAGAAAAGTTAGAAAAGCAACACCTAGTAGAGTTGGAATCATGTACAGAAGACGTCTGATCACATAAAAAAACATAAACAGACCTAAGAAGAAGGGTTATTATTTTTGCGCCACAGTTTTTTCAGATTTTTGACTCACACTTAAGTACTTAAACGGATAGTCTACCATAATATTTCTTTTAAAGTTAGTTAACCAGTTCTGAACAAGCCCAGACACAAGTGGGGTGCTATCAAAAATAACAGGTACTTCTTCTTGAAGAATTTGAGCCATTTTTTTAATAATCTCAAAACGCTCAGGCGAATTCTGCATGAACCTCATTTCGTCGTAGAGTTTATCGTACTCATCATTTTTGAAAGCTGATCCTCTAGTATTTTCGCTAAAAAGTAACTGATAAAAATTTTCAGGATCTGGATAGTCTGCAGTCCAAGCAGCCGTTGCCATTTGAAAGTCTCCAATTTGAGTTGACTTCAAATAACTTGGCCATGTTTTGTAATCAGGTTTTAAATCAATACCAATTTTATCGAGAGAGTCTCTTAAAAATTCGTAGAGATTTTGGTACATAGTAGTTGTACCCCCAATGGTCATAACAAGCTGAAGAGGCTTATCACCGTAACCAGATTTTTTCATATAGTCTCGAGCTTTTTCTAAATCAAAGGGAATGCCGTAGTTACCAATATCTTTCTCACTCCCTCCAATACTAAGAGGGACAATAGTACCCAAAGTCAATCCTCTACCATTACTAAGCAGTTCAATCTTCTTTTTAAAATCAATAGCATGAGCGATGGCTTTTCTTAAGTTTTTATTCTGAGCTATATTATCTTTCATATTAAAAACAATATAACTAGTCACAAGACCAGGTTCTGTGTAAATCTTAAAATCATTAGCTAAATCCTCTTTGAGATGAATTTCTCCAGACTTATCAAAAAATGCCATCTGCTGAAAATTGTCACGATCTAAAGCAACCCAAGCAAGTTCACCATTTTTAAATTTTAGCATTTCAGGCTGAGACTCTGGGATGTAGTCGAGTTGAACCTCACTTGCAAGAGGAAGTTTTTTTCCAGCATCATCAAGAAAGCCATTTTCTTTATCACCAAGTTCACCGTCTTTCGGGTAGTGCATAAAATAATTTTCATTTTTTACAAAGGTCATAGTTTGCTTTTTTCTATACTCTTTTAAATAAAAAGCACCTGTTCCGACTGGGTGTCGACTAAAGTCATCTCCGTATTTCGTGACAGCTTCTTTAGGGATAATAGAAAGACTCGAAGCTGCTAAAGAATAAAGAGCTAACGGGTTTGGTTCTATTAGGTGAATTTTAAAAGTATAGGAATCAATTTTTTCGAGACCTTTTACTTGTTCTTTATCGTAATCGAGGTTTAAAATCTTTTTTGTCTTTTCTCTCATGTCGTCAAGTCCAACAACAGAATCACTTAAGAGAAACCAACTCATAGCATTCACGTTAATATCTGCAAAACGTTTTATCGTATACAAGACATCATCCGTTACAAGCTCTCTTCCTTTGCCTCCCTCAAAACAAGGATCATCACTAAAATGAATTCCTTTTTTCAGTTTAAAAGTAAGTGTCTTCTTGTCTTCAGAAATTTCAGGCATTTCTTCCAAAAGAACAGGTATTAATTCATAAGGACGCTTGAGGTAGTGATAGTCAAGGAGAGTGTCATATAAAGAACGAACAAAAAGGCCTGAAATAGAGTCAAACTGTGCTTGTGGATCTAGAGTTTTTGCATCAGCACTTCTTGCTTGATGAAGAACAACTTTATTGTCTTCTGCTTTGAAAAAGTTCTGTCCCGAAGAGTTTTTTTCTCCAGAGCTAAACCAAGTACAGTTGTTTAAAAAAGGAATCAAACATAAAAACATAATCTGTCTTTTGAACTTCAAAATAAAGAACCTCCATTTTTAAACCTTGTGACAAGCTACTTTATGAGAGCCATTGTTAGGCTGTCTATCCAGAGTTGGTTTTTTAATTTTACAGATACTATCAGCTAAAGGACATCTTGTATGAAAGACACATCCACTTGGAGGATTCATGGGAGAGGGAAGATCTCCTAGCAAAATATTCTTTTTTTCTCTTCGCCTAGGATCAGCCTTTGGAATAGCATCAAGAAGTGCTTTTGTATAAGGGTGCTTTGGTGTTTCAAACAAAATCTCCACAGGAGCTTCTTCTACGATGTTTCCTAAATACATAACAAGAACAACATCAGCAACGTATCGCACGACTCCTAAATCATGAGAAATAAAAATATAGGTGAGTTCAAATTTCTCCTGAAGTTCTTTTAATAGGTTCAAAATTTGTGCTTGGATTGAAACGTCAAGAGCAGAAACAGGTTCATCAGCAATAATAAGTTTTGGACGCAAAATTAGAGTGCGTGCAATACTGATTCGTTGTCTTTGTCCTCCCGAAAACTCATGAGGGTAACGCTCAAGAACAGAGGTGTCCATACCGACAATGTCTAAAAGCTTAAGCAGTCTGTCTTCTCTTTCTTCTTTAGAGCAAGAGGGATCTAAGCGAAATGGTTCCTCTAGGATTTGTTGCACTGACATTCTTGGGTTTAAAGAAGCGTAAGGATCTTGAAAAATCATCTGGATCTCTTTACGAAATGATCTCATTTCATAAGAAGATAAGTGTGTGATATCTTGATCTCTAAAAAAAATTTTTCCTTGCGTCGGCTCATACAATCGCACAAGGGCACGACCAAGAGAAGTCTTTCCACAACCAGACTCTCCTACAATGCCAAGAGTTTTTCCTTCTTCTACTTCAAAGCTTACATCATTGACTGCCTTTACTTCGGAACGAATAGACTGAAACAAACCACCACGAATAGGAAAGCCTACAGACAAGTTTTCTGCACGAATAATCGAAGTCATGAAATTGTCCTGTGAAAATGGCATGCCACTTTAGCTCCAGAAGCCTCTTCTTCTAAAAAAGGCTTTTCCTTCCGACAAACTTCTTTAGCATAAGCACAACGATTCTCAAAATTACAAGCCTCTGTTCGATTAAAAAGATTTGGAACAGAGCCCTTTATGGTTTTTAGTTTTTCTCCCTTTTGTGTTTGAAGAGTTGGCATAGACTCTAAAAGACCTTTTGTATAGGGATGTCTTGGGTTTTCAAAAATTTGATAAACATCCCCCTCTTCAATTACCTCTCCTGCATACATAATAGAAACAGCATCAGCAATTTCTGCAACGACCCCAAGATCATGGGTAATAAAAATAATGCCCATGTTCATTTCTTTTTGCAGTTCTTTCATCAGCTCAAGAATACCAGCTTGAATCGTGACATCAAGGGCTGTAGTAGGCTCATCTGCAATAAGAATTTTAGGTTCACAAGCAAGTGCCATAGCAATTAAAGCACGTTGCTTCATTCCTCCTGAAAGTTGAAACGGGTATTCATCAAAACGTTTTCTAGCTTCTGGAATTCTTACACGATCTAGCAGCTCACAAGTTCTGTCTTTAGCTTGCTTTTTAGTGATTCTTTTGTGAATCAAAAGAGCTTCAGCTATTTGTTCTCCAATGGTGAATACGGGATTCAAAGCTGTTAAAGGTTCTTGAAAAATCATGGCAATATCATTGCCTCTTACTGAACACATGGAGTTTTTGTTTAGAGTGAGTAAATCTTGTCCATTAAAATGAATAGAGCCACTTGATACATTTGCAAGATCAGGAAGTAGTCTCATCACAGCAAGGGATGTTACACTTTTACCGCAACCTGACTCTCCCACGAGAGCCAATGTTTTTCCCTCATAGACCGCAAAATTAACTTTCTTGACAGCCTGGCAAAGTCCTTTTTCTGTCGCAAAAGAAACCGACAAATCTTTAATTGAAAGAACTGGCTTTTGAGACATTTGGTTCATACACTCACTTTTGTATGTTTTTTAAACACTTTGTGTTAGTTAGATTAATACTAGATAAAAAAGGGTCCTTGTCAATGAAAAGGGAATCTTATTTCCAGCTTTATATATGGAAACCTGAGATTGAGGAAAGTATTGCAGGTTGCTTTATTAGAAAGACTTTTATTTTAGATTAGCCGCTGTTAAATTTCATGGCAAAAAACGAGTTAGAGTCTAGAGATTTTATGTTGATACTCCACAAAAGTTATACGACCCATGCTTTTTTGTGTAAGGATCTCGTAACCTTTCTCTTTTAAATAAGCCCTTAATGAGTGAAAACTTTTCTCAAAACGTTGACTAATCAAAGCAAGAATAATCGGTTTGTCTGTAAAAAAGATTGCAACAGAAGTCTTAGAAATGAATTTGAACAGGAACTCCAAGCAAATCATATAGTCCTGTTTCTTTGAAAGTATTACTAAGACCTATACTTTTAGAAAACACAGAGTGTCTCGTGACTTTTTGCCAACCAACTCCAAGGGTTCCTTCCCGAGAGTGAGTCTTTTGTTCATGTTTATCGTGATTTTCTATTTTTGAAAAACCTATTCCTATGGCCTGAGATTCTGAGTAGCTCATCTTTTCATTTTTAGGATCGTGTAAAGGAGTTATTATATTATAGTCCTGTCCTCCTCCTATGTTAATATTTAAGCCAAGACCTACTCCTCCAGAAAATGTTGGGCCAGAGAGATGAATTTTTCTTCCAAGAGGACTCCAGCAGCTATAATGATCTCCTCCAAAACCACTGACAAATCCAAGGCCTCCTTCCATGTGAAAACCAATAGCTCGACGACACACAAGCACTGCATTGACTGCTTGTCTTGCTATAGTAAGGATATTAGTATTTTCAGGAAAACGAAGCACTACTTCTGCAAGATATTTATTTTTTTCATCTTCAGTTAAACTCTTTGAAACTTCTTCCTTTTTGAGGACTCGCTTTTTATAACTAGCAAGAATTTTCCCACATTTTTTTGCAAGAAACTCATACTCATAACTTTCTCCTTCAAGACGTTTGGAAAGAGCATTGAAAATGCTAAGGCCTTGCAAAGAAGACGCGTACCCACCATACTGATCTTCTACAAGAGCACTTGCACATTGTATTAAACGATTAAGCCTTAATGTATGAACTATTTTGCGAGTCTTGTGACCTAGTGATTTTAAAAAATATTTTTCTTTTTTCTTTTTTCGTTCATCCTCTTTTTTATCTGGAAAAACCTCTATCATTGAATTTTTTTCAAAGACATAATTTTCATACTGCTCATTAAAATTATTTTCCTCTGCTGCTAAAAGAGAAAAACTTAACTTAGAAAAAATTAAAAAATAAAGTTGCCAAAATTTCTTCCGCATAAATTCACCTTTGAAAAAATTTTGATTTTTATTAGAGAGATATAGGATTTTGTGCATTCACAGGGCTTGTAAAAGACAAACCAAGAGTCGCTAGAATTTTTCTTGGGATTTCCGTATTATTCATAAAGCCCATAAACGATGAAGACCCTGGCCCAGAGGAAAGAACCATCACATCAATAGCTGTATGGTTAGCTTCGCTAGTGTGCTGAGCAGACGGATGAACGAGATTCTTTGAAATCAACTTTTGATTGACACCTGCATTTGGACCAGTAGCCCAAGAAATATAGCTTGAAACAGTACCTGCAGCATCTTTTTTTATTTCGATAAGTTTATCCCCTTTTGTTTCGTGAAGACTTCCATAGCCACTGATAGCAAGGCCTGCTGTTTCGTGATCTGCTGTGATGACAACAAGTGTTTCTTTCATAAGTGGACTAGAAAGTAACTCACCTACACATTCATCGAGCATGAGAGTTTCTCTTAGCATATCTTCTATATTATTATCATGAGAAGCGTGATCAATACGACCAGCTTCAATCATAAGGAAAAAGCCTTTTTTGTTATCTCCAAGAAAGTTTACTGCAAAATTTGCCATTTCTTTTAAAGAAGGTTCACTGTCAGGAAAACTTGTCTCTCTTATTCTTTCATAACTCAGATGACATTCATTAAAAATTCCAAGGAGAGGGCCATGAGCTGACTTATTTTTAAAATTCATTAGCTCCTTTTTCTGAGACACATAACTCCATCCTTTTTGCTTCAATTCTAGAATCACATCGCGACCATCTAGTCTTCTTAGATTTTCTCGGTCTAATCTATCAGGTAAAAAGTGAGAACGTCCCCCTCCCATAAGAAGATCTAGAGATGAACTCGCAACTTGTGTTGCAATTTTATCTTCCATATCACGATTTTTTACATGGGCATAAAATGAAGCAGGCGTAGCATGGGTTATCCTTGTGGTTGTAAGAAGCCCAACAGACTTGCCAGCTTTTTTCATGACGTCAGCTATGTTTTCAAGAGGTCTTGAAATGCCTTTAGGATCTACTTTAGCGTAACTCAAGCCAATAGCACCATTATAAGTTTTAACCCCAGAAGCAAGAGCTGTTCCAGAAGCCGCAGAATCGGTTACAAAATCAGAAGCCGAATAAGTTTTTACATACCCAGTTACAGGCATTTTTTCCATTTCAAGCTTGCCTTGAGAACCCTTAGCCCAAATACGCGTTGCTGTAAAACTTGCTGGCCCCAGACCGTCTGCAATAATGAAAATTATATTTTTAGGAGGTGTCTCTACCTTGGCTTGGAGAGAATTTAAAGGAGATTTCTTAAACGAATAAATCGAAATAGATAAGAGAGTTAGAAAAAAAAGGACCGTACGCTTTTTCATAAATAAAAGCCTTATGTGAAATAAACATTAAGGCTTAATTATCCTAGTTGTGACGTATAAGGCAATAGAGGATGCTTTTGATATCAGACAAGTATATAATCTTCAGGCTTACTTCTTCATTTTTTTTACTGCTGGTTTCTTGTCATCTTTTACTTCTGTTTTTTCAGGAACAAAACCGACGACATTTAAAGTCCCAAGTTTTTTCTTTTTAAGAAGTCTAATATAATCACCAGCGATATAAAGAGTTTCGAGCAAATAAGAATCGTTATTTAAATTTGGTTTTAACTCTTCTGAAAACTCATCCTCTTCAAGTTCACTGACACTGACATCTTTCTTTTTTTCATCTTTAGCTAAAGTCTTATCTCCTTGTTTAGAATCTAACTTTTTGTCAGGCTTTTCTTTTTTAAGACTCACACGATCAAAGGTATTTTTCTTGTCATACTCTGCTAGGAGGTCTTCTAACTTTTTGAATACACCAAGTTTTTTGCGACGATTATTACTCTCTGCAAGAAGTGTAGAAAGATGAGGTTTTACCATATTAAAATTCAGAATTTTAAGAGGTTTAACAGCGTCCCAAGATAAAGGATTTGGGTAATGTTTTTCACCAATTTCATACCGATCAGAAAGTCCTGGGAAAGAGATATGTGAATAAACACCTTTGAGTTGAGTACTCGAACCAAGAGGACGATAAAACTTACTGATTGTATATTTAACTGCTCCCATTTCGCCTTCTAAAGGCAAGAAATTTTGCACAGTCCCTTTCCCGTAGGTGTGATCTTCTCCCACAAGAAGAGCTCTGTCATAGTCTTGAAGTGCTCCTGCTATAATCTCACTAGCACTGGCTGACTGACGATTATTCATAAGAATAATAGGAAGATCTTTTCCTACAACAGCACCGATTTCAGAAACTTTTGTTTGAGCTTCACCTGTTTGGGTTTTAATTTGAACAACAGGTGTTTGACCTGTAAAAAGTCCTGTCAACGTAATAGCTTCATCAAGAGCACCTCCTCCATTAGATCGTAAATCAAGAATGAGGAGATCAATTTTTTCTTTTGTAAGTTTTTTTAGCTCAGCGATCACATCTCTTGTAGAGCTTTTATAGTTATTATCCCCTTTTGATCGAGCCTGAAAATCAATATAAAAAGAAGGTAAATCAATCAAACCAACGCGGAAACTTTCTTTTTCATTTTTCAAAACAAAAGAAGTAGATTTAGCTTCTTGATCTTTCAAATTAATTTTTTCACGAACAATGGAGACAATTTGTGTTTCTTTATCGCGTCTAATTTTTAGAGTCACTGTTGTGCCAGCGGCCCCTCTGATGTAGCTTACAACCTTTCTTAGATTCATATCGATAATATCAACAAAATCCATTGGAACTTTTTCTTTTTGGGCACCTTCAGCAACACCAATAATTTGGTCTTTTATTTTAAGAAGTTTTCCTTTGTGAGCAGGGCCTCCTGGGATCAAGCTTTCTACAGTAGTAATACCATCATCACTACGCAAGCTTGCGCCAATTCCTTGAAGAGAAAGACGTGTTGAAATATTAAAATCTTCTACAACTTTAGCAGAAAGATAAGATGTATGCGGGTCAAATCCCATAGAAAAACTACTAAGGAATGTTTCATAAATGTCTCCTTGTACCTCTTCTTTGTGATCTTTTATAATGAGCTCATAGTTTTTTTTCAATTTAGCACGAGCTTTTTGTTCGTCTCCCTCTAAGTTTTCTTCTAAGACCATGAGACGATACTTAAGAAATTTTCTCCAAGCTTCACTTCTCTCTTTTTTGTCCTTAGGATAAGACAAGTTTTTGCGATCAAAACTGATGTACTCATCAACTGTGTAATCAAATTTTTTGTTAGAGATATCAAGTAGAACATCTTTCATCACTTCTTCAAAGTTAGATGAAAAAGAAGCATAAATATCTTCGATCATACGGCAGTCATTTTTTGCTAACTCTTTTGTGAATACTTTTTTATAAGAAAGTATTTTTTCTCTGTCTTTTTCAAGAAAAAAAAGTTTCAATGGATCTAAAGAGCGCATATAGTTATCTAAAACATTCTCAGCAAAGCGCTCATCAATGTCATGAACCGAGTAGTGATAGGTTAAGAAAAAACGCTCAATAGGAATTAAATTTGCGCAGGTAAGCTGACCGTAACTGAACGGAGAGCTCAACAGAAAGAAAAAGAATGTAATTGAAAAAAACGGTTTATATTGAAATAAAGGTCGCATAAGAAGATCTCTTGTGATCATGGAATTAGCTATACATCTCTTACCTAGCAAAAGACGAAGCGCCTAAGATACTTGTCAAATCCTTATCTGTAAAGTTAAATCCAGCACCTAAAAAGAAAGGATATTTGCCATCCTCCCATGTTCCTTTTTTAGTGAAATCATTGAGTCCACCAATCAAGTATAGATGTGAAAAAAGATTTACGTTCACATAAGTTCTAAAAAGTGCGTAATTTCTTTTCTTGAAATTATTTGAATAGTTCATATTCCAATCGTAAGCTTCAAAACCTAATTTTATAGCATCTTTAAGAAAGTAATAATCCAGCGCAACTCCACCTGTGGACTCAAAAAGCCCAAGACGCAACTCTAAATCATGCCATCTTTTCCCAACTTGCAGGTTAAAGCGGATAGCATCTTGCTTTCTAGTTACAAGGAGAGCCTCTTTGTGTGGCTTTTGTAAATCTTTTGTAGGATCGCTTGTGCTACCATCAATTGTGAGTTGGCTATAACTTTCTGTACGGTAAGTGCTAGTGACCCCAAGAAGGTAGAATAGATCTGGTCTTGTTTGTAGTTTGATGTTAACAAAATGCTGATTTTCTGAGTCAAAACGGTATTCTCCATGATAATCAACATCGATGTGTAAACGGCTTGCGGGGGAAAGGATTTCGTTCACACTAGAGATCCCCTCTTCAATATCAGCTATAAGCTTATCATCTTTTATAAGCTTACCAAGTGTTCCTTGACCATTATCTAAACCTTGAGCAATGTTTTTAATGGAAGCAGAAGCTAGCTCCATATTTTTAGAAATTTCTTTCATGGATTCAAAAACGTTCTTCATACTCTTTTCATCATTTTTAAAATCAAAAAGAGTTTTAACAGTCTCGCTCACAGAAACTAGATTTTCAGAAACATTTCTCACATTCTCTGTGATTTGGTCAACGTTTTGAGAATTATTTTGAAGAGTGTTTTTTATCAGGGCAAGAGAGTCTCTCAAATCTAGAAGGATATCATGAAGAGCTTTCTCCCCTTCTTCTGTGCCAATAGTGTTTGCTAAGCTATTTGTGATTTTCTGAACATCTTTTCCAATGTTTCCAGCCATAGAAGTAAGATCAGCAATCCCCATGTTTCCTTCAAAGGCTTCTAAAAAATCATTTTCTACAAGAAGATCATTATAATTATTTGAACGCATAAGACCTAGATACACATCACCAAGCAAGCCTTTTTCTTTGACCACAGTTTTTGAGCCTCTTGGAACTTTCACGAAGCTTTTGATTTCAAAATCAATTCTTGTCCATCCGTCCTCTACAAGCTGGATAGAGGTAACTCGACCAATGGTCACTCCGTTTGTCTGAACGTTTGAGTTCTCAATAATCCCTGAAGCGTCTCGCACAAGAGTGTAGTAAGGTTTATACTTCTCATTGCTAAAGCGACTTGGGTTGAGAACAAAGAACATGTAGGCCAGAGCTAGGAGAGACCCTATTGTGAAGAGTCCTATTTTCGTTTCTGTCGTCATGATTTTCATAAATACGCCATAGCTATCGTTAGTGAAATCTTCTAAAAAACTCTTATAGAAAAAACTGTTCTGCTTTTGAATAAAACATCGGAATAATATTAGAAAATATAACGGAAAAAAAGAAACTGAACTATTACAAAAAGATAAAATTTTCTACAAAAAAACCATAGGTCCTTCCTGTTTGCCAGAAAAAAACTGTCTTACAATTTTATTTTCTGTATTTCGAAACTCCTTGCTTGTTCCTGAAAGGACAACTTTTCCTTGATAAAGCATAATAATATGTTCAGCAGACTCTAAGGTCGCTTTTAAGTCATGAGAAACGACGACAGATGTTAAATCAGGTCTTTTGCGGCCCACTTTAACTATTAAATGATCAATCATCTCAGCAATCAGTGGGTCAAACCCTGTGGTTGGTTCATCATACAAAATAATATCAGGGTTATGGACAAGCGCTCTCGCTAAACCAACACGTTTTTTCTCACCTATGGATAGTTCGCTTGGAAATTTATTTAAAATATCAGGGAGGCCTACCATCGAGAGAACTTCTTCAATTTTACGAAGATTTTCTTTCTCATCATTGTGGCCTGATTCTTTTAGAGGAAAAACAACATTATCATAAACATTCAAACTATCAAATAAAGCTGCCATTTGAAAAAGCATCCCAAATCGTTGACGGTGCTTTCTTAAATTTTCTCCTGAAAGCTCTGTAATATCTTCTCCTCCTACAAAAACTCTTCCTGAATCTGGTTTCATAAGCCCGAGAATATGCTTCAGGACTACAGACTTACCTTCCCCTGATTTTCCAACAATAAAAGTAATTTTACCTTTTGGAATTTCTAGGTCTAAATGGTTTAAAATCACTTTCTTAGAAAAACTTTTTACCACATTTTCAAAGCGAATCATCTAAGCCACCAGACTTCTATGAAACTAATCACAAGATCAGAGATTAAAATAAGCATCAGAACTTTTACCACAGCTTGTGTCGTAGCCATGCCAACACCTTTTGCTCCACCAGAAGCAGATAAACCTTCATAGCAACAAAGAAAAGAAATAATAAAAGAAAAAAAGAACATCTTACGCAATCCTGATAGGATATCACTCACTTCTACAAGAGAAATAATTTTAGCGACAAACACTCCAGGGTCTATGGCATAAATTCCAAGAGATGTCATATAGACGCCAACAATTCCCATGAACATAAATAAGCCACACAAAAGAGGCATGACAAAAATAGAAGCCCAAACCCTTGGGACAACTAAATAGTCAATAGGGTCTACTCCCATAGCCTCCATGGCTTCGACTTGTTCACTGACAACCATAGTAGCAATTTCTGCTGTGACAGCAGCCCCCACTCTTCCTGTGATCAAAAAACCTGTAACAAGAGGTGCTAGTTCTGTAGCTAAAGCTAAAGCAGAGGCCCCTCCTGTCAAGCTTTCAGCTCGAAAAATAGAGAAAACATACCCAATCTGAAGACCAAAAACAGAGCCTGTAAAAAAAGCTGTTAAAAGAATAATAAAAACAGACTCAACACCAAAATTGTAGGCATGCTGAACCACAAGAGAGAGACGAAAAGGCCTTGTACACATAACCTTCAAAATTTTTGCTACAAAAACTTGAAAGCGTCCCAAATCTTCAAAGTACTTTAAAAACTTTGATGACAAACTAAGTATTGTGTTTGACAAAATCGATCCCTATAGAAACATTTACATAAGATGATTCTATAATATCCATAAAGATTAGCTTAAGTCAAAGAACAAACTCCTGAGCAGGTTCTCGTTGATTGTAATAAGAAGCCATCACACGACCGTAAGCACCAGCATTACTCACAAGGAGTATATCACCCTCAGACGTTTCTTTCGCAAGAGAACGATCATAGCCGAGTACATCTCCTGATTCACAAATAGGGCCTACCACATCTACTCGTAAAAATTCTGATGACTCGAGCCAATCTAAATTTACTATTTCGTGATAAGCACCATAAAGACTTGGCCTGATGAGAGAGTTCATTCCAGAGGCCACTCCGACAAAATTTTTGTCTTCTTTCTTTTTCAATTGTGTCACTTTTAATAACAGAACACCTGCTTCTGCTACCAAAAAACGACCTGGCTCAATCCAAAACTGGAAGAATGGATAGTCTAAAGAGACCTGATATAAAAGATCATCTAATTTTTTGATATCTAAGGGCTTTTGGAAAGAGTTATCAGGAACTCCAAATCCGCCTCCTAAATTGATAAAACGAATTTCTTCAAACTCTTTAGCTAACTTTGCTAAAAGTACTGCTGTCTCTTTCCAATTTTCAGGGTCTAGAATACCACTACCTGTGTGAGCATGAAGACCAACGACCCTGATATCATATTTTTTGACTAGTTTATGCACGTCACCTAATGAAGCAAGAGAGATACCAAACTTAGATTTTTTGCCAGCTGTTTGCACATATTGATGATGCCCACGCCCAGAACCAGGATCAAATCGTAAGAAAATTTCCTTGCCTGCAAAAACACTCCCATGTTTTTCGAGTAAATAAAGATTGTCAAGTGTGACTATACAACCAAACTCTAGTGCTTCTTTATACTCTCTTAGGGGAGCAAAGTTTGGTGTAAACACAATGCGAGGAGGAGTTATTTCTGGAAAAAGTTTTTTTAAACAAAGAACTTCGTCCATAGAAACACAGTCAAAAGAAGAACCTTCTTCATAAAGTAGGCTCAAAATTTCATCGTTATGATTAGCTTTTATAGCATAGTTTATACGACTAACAGCTCGAAGTTTTTTTAAAGAAGAAAATCTTTGTTTGACAGTTTCTTTGTCATAAACATAGAGACAATCTTTTTCCTTCATGAGAAAACTTAAATCTCTAGATTTTTTATACCACCAATAGGAGCTGTAAAAATTCTTAGGAAAATCTTCCTCTGGCTTATGATAAAGATCTTGCCAACTATCACCCAAAAGGGAATCCTTCGAAATTCCACCAAAACAAATAGTGTGAAGTTCTTCGACAATTTTATCAGCATCTTCTTCTGTGACCAAAAAAGAAAAGTTAAGATCACTAGAAGCTTGCGTCATGAGAAAACATTTTTTTTCTTTAAATGTTTTAAGAATAGAGCCAAGCTCTGGGAAAAATGATTTAATTTTTTTTCCGACAAGACTAATCATGGCACATGGACCAATTTTCTTAGGAGAGCAAAACTTTGAAAGACATAT
>CANFEH010000031.1 GCA_947445855.1 Zetaproteobacteria bacterium | reverse complement strand
TGAACGATCAGTCCATAGCACAGGTACCGTGTCTTGGAACTCGAATATTTCACTCTCTTGTTAAAAATGATTCAGGATTTTTAACAACAAAAGAAATTAAAACTCAATTTTATGAATTAGGAATTGAATATAAAAATCAAAAATTAAAAAAGTTTTTTAAAAATTTAGACATCTTAGAAGATCCAAACAAAATCACATTCTCTGATTTTTCAAAAGCGATCAAAGATGATTTAATTTTCCTAGAAAAAATTTTACACAAAAACTTAGTGATCCCTGACTTTAAAAATTTTTGTGACGAAATCACAGAAATCTTTGAAAAAACAAAAGCTAACAAAGACGGAAAAGTGGCTAGCTATATTCCACAGTTAGGTCGAGTTAACCCCGAAAAATACGCTATGTCCATTTGTACTATCGATGGTCAACAATTTCACCTTGGTGATATAAAAGATAATTTTTGTGTACAATCTTCTTCAAAACCTTTTAGTTACTGCATGGCTTTAGAAGACCTTGGGAGCAAAAAAGTTCACAGTCATGTCGGCAGAGAGCCTAGTGGAAAAGGATTTAATGAACTCACTTTAAACGAAAAAGGCCTTCCTCATAACCCGATGATTAACTCTGGTGCTATCATGACTTGTTCTATGATTAAAGCACACCTTGATATTGCTGATCGATTTGATTACGTTCTAGAAACCTGGAAAAAACTTTCTGGTTACTCTTACATCGGTTTTAATAATTCTGTTTATCTGTCAGAGAGACAGACAGCTGATAGAAACTTTGCTCTTGCTTATTTCATGAGAGAGAAGAGAGCTTTTCCAGAGAAAACCAATCTGTTAGAAACTCTTGAATTTTATTTCCAGTGTTGTTCTATTGAGCTCAACTCAAAAGCTATGGCTAATATTGCTGCAACTCTAGCAAATGGTGGAACCAGTCCTTTAACAGAAGAAGAAATTTTTTCTCCCTCTACTGTTAAAAATTGTCTTTCACTCATGGGCTCTTGTGGAATGTATGATTTTTCAGGAGAATTTTCTTTTAAAATTGGCTTACCCGCAAAAAGTGGTATTTCAGGAGTTATTATTCTGGTCATTCCAAATGTTATGGGCATTTGCATTTGGTCTCCTCGTGTCGATCACCTAGGAAACAGTGTAAGAGGACTTGATTTTTGCCAGGAACTTGTCAGTCATTATAATTTTCATATGTATGACTCTCTTGTTTCTCATAATCTTGAAAAAAAAGATCCAAGACATCATAAAAATAAGAGCTAAAAATACTTTTTAACAAGAGACTTCAAAAGAAAATTCTCTCAGATGATCAAAACTTATTTTTGATGCGATAAACTCAATTTCAATACCTAGATCATCACAAATCTTTTTCAAAAATTTCTTCTCGTGATTCACAACCCATTCGTGAACTTCTGGTCTGACATTCGCTTTGATTTTTTTGCTGTTTGACTGAATACTTTGTCTGATAATTTCTCTTAAGAGTTCAAGTGCTTCTGTTTGTACACTCATAATAGAACCATGACTGTAGCAAACCGGACAGTGATCAAGAAGTTTACGTCCAAGAGATTCTCTTGTACGCTTTCTTGTGAGCTGCAAAAGCCCTAATTCGTTAACAGGAAGTACATTTGTAAGAGCACGATCAGTTTTTAAAGCTTCAAGAAAAGTTTGGTAGAGTTTTCCTTGATCCTCTTCAAGCTCCATATCGATAAAGTCTACGACAATAATACCACCGATATTTCTAAGTCTAATTTGTTCCACAACTTTTAAAGTAGCTTCAAGATTTGTTTTAAGAATAGTTTCTCTTGCATTCGCTTTTCCCACATATCGACCTGTGTTCACATCAAAAGCTGTAAGAGCTTCTGATTGATCAATAATTAAGTATCCTCCTGAAGGGAGATCTACTCTTCTGTTGAGAGCTCTTGCAATATCAATTTCTATTCCATAGAGATCAAACACAGGGAGTTTGTCTGCATGATATTTAAGAAACTTATAGGCTTCTGGTATATTTTCAGAAAAAAAAGATCTAAGTGACTGATAAGTATTGTAGTCATCAACGACAATAGAAGTAATGTCTGTGTCAAACAAATCACGAACTGTTTTTTTTATCAAATCAAGATCTGAGTGAATTATACCTCTTGCTTTTGGATCTTCAATTTTTTGAGAAAGGCTGTCCCAAGCTTTTTTAAGTTGATAAAAATCTCTGTGGAGAGGTTCTCGTGAAATCCCTTGCGCTGCTGTCCTCACAATAATACCAAGCTTACTTTCTTCTGTAAGTTTTTCAGTAATAGCTGAGAGACGTGATTTTTCTCCGTCATTTTTGATTCTCCGAGACATAGCGACATAGGGAGTGTAAGGCATCAAAACTAAATAACGGCCTGCAAGAGTTGGGTGCATGGTGACGCGAGGACCTTTTGTCCCAATAGCTTCTTTAACAACTTGAACAACAATTTCTTCTCCATCTTCTAGGACTTTACTAATATCAGGAGGAGGAACACGAAAAACTTCTGAATCATCTTCGCCCACTTGATCGAATTCTCGTGGAATGTCACCGGGCTCTCCTGAATAAGTATCCCCTCCAAAAAGAAAAGCTGACTTATCAAGACCTATATCAATAAAAGCACAATTCATCCCAGGAAGAACGCGACCCACTGTTCCTTTATAAATATTACCAACAAGGCTTTTTTCCCAATTGCGTTCAATAAAAATTTCAGCTAACCGACCATTTTCTACTAATGCGATCCGTATTTCTGCAGCAGTTTTATTGATAATCAATTTCTTTTCTAACATGGGTGGTCTCTAAAACTATCCTAGTGGTGTTCTGCTGCTCCGATAAATAATTCAAAAGAGCATGTTTCTGGCTAAACTTAGCATCAAAATGATAAGAACACCAATTAACAATTTCAGAAGGTGTGTGCACAACTTCTGCTAAGTGAGAATTCAAGAGTTTGATAGCTTCATAGCTTGTTGTATAGCGAGGTCCAAATGAAACGGCAAGACCATAAGCCACAGGTTCTAATACATTATGAACTCGTGCGTGAAGACCTCCTCCGAGATAAGCGATATCCCCAAGAGCATAGACCTCAGCGAGTGATCCCATCTCATCAAAGATGAGAACATCAGGATCTATTTTTTTGCCTAAGTTAAATTCTGAAAAAAAAGTATATGACAAACCGTAACATGCGCACAAATTTTTTATTTTTTCTAAAGATTTTTCACTTAGCTTATGAGGAACAAGTGTTACACGAACATTAAGTTTATATAAAAATCTTAACTCTCTTAAAGCTTTTACTAAAAAAAGAACATCAGGATACCAGACACTACCAGCAATCAAGTGAAGCTTTCGTTTTTCATAGCGTTCAAAGAATTTTTTTTCAAGAAAAGATACTTTATCTTCTGAGATTTTCTTTCGCAAAAGAACACTTTCATATTTACTATCTCCTGAGACAATTATTTTATTTTTGTCGACATTATAATTACAGAAAAAAAGTTCTTTAAAACATTCATCAATTAAGAAAATTTTAGTGAAAAAATGGTAGAGTTCCTGTTTTATTTTTTTTTTGAAAAAAAACTCTTTCTCGGCAGGACAAGAAGCATTTAAAAGATAAAGAGGCCCAGCTTGAGAAGCACACAAGAGAAAAGAAGGCCAAAGCTCATGCCTCACAACATATGTAGTCGCAGAACCAATCGAAGAATAGAATTTTTTCCAGTGAAAAAGACGATCAAAAGGAGCAAGATGAAAAGGGATCGTCTCTTTTCTTTTTTGTGCAAACTTATACCCTGAAGGGGACATAAAAATCAGATAAATAAAGGTGTCTTTTCTCTTGCGGAGTTCATATAATATTGGACTAATTTGTTCATACTCCCCTGCTGAGCTTAGGAAAAAACAAACCTGTTTTTCTTTTTGAGAAGCTTCTTTTTCAATGGATTTAAGTGTTTCATTTGTGAAAAAACGCTTTTTAATTTGAAACTTTTTTAGAAACCTAAAATGTGAAAAAAAGACAACTAACTTTTCAACCAAACAAACAAAAAAAGACCAAAGATAAATCAACCCTATTTTAATGAAATAAGAAACCACAATAATTTCCTCAAAATTTTAAAAAAATTTACTTAGGTACCGAGCTATTTCGATTTCATTTAAACTATTAAAACACAAGTTGTCTCCAAATCGGCAAGAAGATTTTCCATGTTTAGAGCAAGGCCTGCAACTTAGTGTGGTAGAAAATGAGCGACTTTCTTTTAAGAAAGGCTTAAATCCAAACTCTTCGCTAGTCGGTCCAAAAAGGCTAGCCACAGGTGTTCCCACAGCTTCTGAAAGATGTAATAGCCCGGAATCATTTGTAAGAAGAACCTGAGCCTGCACTAAAACATCTGGAAGAGAAGTTAGATCCATTGTGCCTGATAGATCTAAGAAGTGAATCTCTTTTCTCAGTGCATTCAACAAGGGTTGCAGCTCTTCTTTGTCTCTTAAATCTCCCAAAAAAATAATTGTGGCTTTAGAATTCTTTTTCTTTTCTATAATTTCTATAAAGCGGTGAATAATTTTAAGAAGAAGTGTGTTTGGAGCCTTCTTGCAAGAATAAGAAGCTCCAGGAGCAACAGCTAAAATAGGTTGAGATGAGAGAGGAAGGAAAGAAGGATAGTTTTTCGTCAAAAGCTTCGGTGTATTGGAGTAAAGTTGATGCTCGCTCACATTCACAAGGAACTTAACACAGTTCAACATGAGTTTATACTGATAAAAAAAATCTGTTTTTAAATCTTTTTTTTCTAATAGAACTTTTCTTCGTCTAAATCGTGCTTGAAAAATAAGAAATAGTCGAAAAAAATATTTTTTCTCCACAGAAAAGTAAGAGGAAAAATCTCTCGTAAAAATAAAAAAAGAAAACAATTTCGTTTTCAAATTTCCTTGTAAATCAAAGATATGAGTTATTTTTGGCAAGTGATTAATTTTATACGTAAGCTTTTTAAAATCATAGTACTGAATTTGTGGGTAAGAATCTTTTACAAGAGAAAGAGAAGGCTCCGAACCTACCCATGTGATTTGTTCAGGTTTTAAATACTTAAGAAGAAAATTAAGAGTACTTGTAGCTAGTATGACATCACCAATAGCACTCAGTCTAATAATAAGAATATGGGCCTTAGATATATGCAATTTTTTTTCCAGAGATCTTTCTCTTCATAGTTTAAGAGCTTCAGTCATTAAGTTATTAGAAGTCGTTAAAATCTTTTTGTGAAAAGAGTCAATTAACAGACTAATATCGCTGCTTTTTTTTATTTTAGGTGGAAAAAGAGGAACACTGACACAGTGAGTTAATTGTACTTTTTTAGGAATCAACGTAGGGCCTATACCTCTAATGCAAAAAAGAGGTATCCTGTATCGTTCATACATCCAAGGAGTAAGAGGGTTACAATACACATTATAAATATCATCCGCTTTGGGACACATAGCAAGGATGACTGGAACTTGCATTTCTATTGCAAGAGCTACAAAACCTTTTCGGGTTTCCCACATGAGTCTGTATTTATCAGAAGAAGGTCTTAACGCCTCCTTCATTCCTCCAGGAGCAACAGCTATAATTTCTCCAGCTCTTAGAAGATCTTTTGCATTTTTTTGAGTACCTCTGACACCTCCAAGTGCTTGAACAAATTGAGAGAGGTATGGAATTTTGAAAAAAAGATTATCTGCAAGAGGACGAACTATGCGTCCAGTGCTTTCATAAATAGCTGCAAAAAGTAAGCCAATGTCATAGGTCGCAAGAGAATGATTCACAACAAGCAGAGCAGCTCCGTCTTGAGGAATATGCCCCATACCCTTGACTTCATGTTCGTGATAAACTCGAACTACGTTTAAAAAGGGGACTATCTTGGACACATATTGCTGTTCCACAGAAGAGCGCTCCAATATTAAAAAATATGGTGTAAATAGCTTATGATAGAGAAGAAAAAAATACTCGTTATCTTATCATTCGACCAAACAAAGGCACCTAAAAAAAAATTAAAGAAACTACAAAAAGAGATTTTATCTTACCTAAGCGACCAAAATTTTAAAGATTTTTTTATTCTGAAAGAAAAAAAATATGGCTTATTTTTTCGTTTTAGAGAAAAACACAAAAAAACTTTCTATCAAACAGAAGATGTTTTCAAAGAAAATTACGATAATTTTTTATACATTGAGTGCGCTAATGAGTTTTTTTGTGGAGACTACAACTATTTTTGCCAGAACACACAAAGCCAGATAAAAATCGCGCTTAGTTATAAACCAGGCAAAGCTCTTTCTGGAGAGAAGCTAGACAAGCTTCCTCTTGGTTTTGAAAAAATCATGTTTTTTTCAAAATCAGCAATATCTTCTTTCGAATTACAACAAAAAACACCTCAGCTTCTTTTCGGTAGTCGTGTTCTTTTGGATGGAAGTAAATCTTTATACACCATCAAATGCCTAAGAGAATTGAGAGCTCCTTGTCTTTTTCTAGACAGAGACGGAGTCATCATTAAAGATAAAAAATATCTTTCGAAACCAGAAGAAATTGAATTTGTGGATGGAATTTTTGATTTAGTACGCTGGGCTAAAGATCAAAAGTGGTATGTAATTGTCGTAACAAATCAGTCTGGCATCGGAAGTGGTCTTTATTCAGAAGAAGATTATCAAAAATGCCAAGACTTTATTGATGCAAAATTTAAAGAAAAAAATCTTTCTTTGACCACATCTTATTTTTCTCCGTACCACGAAGACTCAAAAGACGAAAAAATTCTCTCAGAAATGTTCACAAGAAAACCTTTCCCTGGGATGCTTTTAAAAGCCTCAAAGGATTTCCCTATTGATTTCGAGCAAAGCATCATGGTGGGAGATAAAAGGAGTGATGAATTCATAGAAACTCCTCTCACCACATACTTCTTACAAGGAGATTACCCTCTAGAAAAAGGAGAGAGAGTTTTTAGAACTCTAGGAGATCTTTTGAATCATCTAAAAAACAGCAAAGACTTGGAGAGCACTGCTTTTCTAACTCCAGTCCAAGATAACCTTACAAGCAGTACCATTATTTAAAAGTTTGAAGCCTTCTTCATACTCTGTGTAGGGGAAGGTGTGTGTGATTAATTTTTTGATGTTTAAACCACTCTCTATAAAGCTTACCATTTTGTACCAACTGTCGTACATCTCTCTTCCATAAATACCATGAAAAGTAAGACTTTTAAAAATCATTTTGTTTATATCAATTTTAGCTTCTTCTCGAAAAATACCAAGATTAATAATATGAGCTCCATAACGACTGTATTCAATGAGATCATTAAAAGCAGACTGCTCTCCTGACATCTCATAAAGGACATCAAAACCTTCTTTCATTCCAAGGGAAGAAATCATGTCATCTAATTTTTCTCGTTTTACGTTCACAGTTTTAATCCGAGGTTCGCCTTCGAGTAAATTTAGACGGTAATCATTAACATCTGTGACGACAATATGACGAGCCCCTAAATGTTGACAAAGAAGAGCAGTGAGACAACCAACTGGGCCAGCTCCTGTGATGAGCACATCTTCTCCCGCAACACTTACTCTCAGAGCAGAAAAAACAGCGTTCCCAAAAGGATCAAAAATAGCGGCTTCTTCATCACTCACAGAGTCACTGATTTTATAAATATTACTTTCAGGAACTTTTACGAATTCAGCAAAAGCACCATCCGTATGAATTCCAAGTCCTTTTGTGTTTTTGCAATGATGTCTTTTTCCTGCTTTGCAGTTTCTGCATTGATTACAAACAAGGTGACCTTCAGCAGAGACTCGGTCTCCCTCAACTACAGACTCTACTCCTTCGCCCACTTTTTCAACAACTCCAACAAACTCATGACCAAGGACTGCAGGGGTTTTAATGGTTTGTTGACTCCACTTGTCCCAGTTATAAATATGAAGATCTGTGCCACAGATTGCTGTTTTTGTCACACGAATAAGAACATCCGTGTGTCCAATCGTTGGTATGTCTCTTTCATCAAGCCACAAGCCTTTTTGGGAGAAATTTTTACTAAGCACTTTCATAGGTTCTATCCTTTTTTGTTTATCAAAGGACTTTGCCAGCAAAGCTCTCAGTTGACTAGAGCGCTTTTTTAAATTGTTCTTATGAAATAATACCGTGCTTTTTTCCAAGTTTTTCAAAAACACTAAGAGCTCTCTCTAAATCTTCTTTTGTGTGAGCTGCTGAGAGTTGCAGACGAATTCTTGAGCTGCCTTGTGGAACAACAGGATAAGAAAAAGCAACAGCATAAATTCCTTCTTCAAGAAGACTGCGAGCAAACTCAGTAGCTTTTGCATCATCTCTTATCATGACGGGGACAATGGGATGGCTTCCTTCAAGAATAAAGAATCCAAGATTTTTAATTTCTTTTCTAAAAAAAGAGGTGTTGTCATGCAAATTTTTTCTTAGCTCTGGTTCTTTTTCTACAAGATCAAGTGCTACTAAACTAGCTGCACAAATAACAGGAGCTAAACTGTTAGAGAAAAGATAGGGACGAGACTTTTGTCTTAGAAATGAAATAATATCTTTTGGCCCACTCACATAACCACCAGAGGCTCCACCTAAAGCTTTACCTAGAGTACCTGTTAGAATATCAACATCATTTGAAACCTGAAAAAGTTCATGGGTCCCTTGTCCTTTTTCTCCCACAAATCCAACAGCATGAGAATCATCCACCATAAGTAGCGCTTTATACTCACGCGCAAGGTGCGCAAGTTTTTTTAAATCAGCATAGTAACCATCCATAGAAAAAACACCGTCTGTACAAATCATACGGAACCGAGCAGAAGAACTTTCTTTTAGGTGTTTTTCTAGTTCACTCAAGTTTCCATTTTGATAACGATAACGTTTTGCTTTGCATAGACGAACTCCATCGATGATACTCGCATGATTTAAACTATCGCTTAAAATTGCGTCTTCTTCTCCAAGCAAAGTTTCAAAAAGCCCTGTGTTAGCATCAAAACAAGAACTATAAAGAATGGTGTCTTCTTTTCCAAGAAATTGGCTTATACGAGCTTCTAGTTTTTTGTGCAAATCTCCTGTGCCACAAATAAATCTTACAGAAGCCATACCAAACCCGTATTTATCCAAAGCTTTTTTTGCTGCTTCTTTTATTTTTGGATGATTAGCAAGACCAAGGTAATTATTAGCACAAAAATTGAGAAGTTTTTTTCCCTTAATGGAAATAGCAATTCCTTGTGGACTTGTAAGTTCTTTTTCATATTTGTAAAGAGAATTTGTTTTGATCATTTCAAGTTCAGTTTTCATAAAAGCAAGATAATCACCTGCCATTTTTTTAGTCTCCTAGAAAATAAAACTTTTCTATTTCTGTGTTCGGAATTTAGATCTTTGACAACCCTGACCGTAGGCTTGCTTCCACATTTGATAAAGTCTAGTTTTTAACTCCTCCGGAGCAAAGCTATGCGTAATCGAAGTATTATAAATACCCCAAATATCTTTTTGAGTTAAAGCAAAATTATCTATAATCCGTCTCTCTTCTTCTAAGATACTTGAGCCAAAAAGAGTATCATCATCAGAGCCTAAAACTACTGTTATATTAGCTTGTAGCAATTGAGGCAAAGGATGAGCTACATAGCTTGTAATATTTTGCGCAGCCAGGCACACATTTGATTGAACATTCACTTCAAGAGGAATGTTATTTTCTCTGAGCTTCTCTAGAGTCTCTGGAGAATTGATAGCAGAAACTCCATGACCTATTCGATCTGGATTTAATAATCGAATGGCATGGTCAACAGCTTCTGCTCCTTGAAGTTCACCTGCATGAACTGTTTTGTTAAGACTAGCTTTAGAGGCAGCAGCATAGGCAGCAACATAAGGTGAAAGGTCAGGAAATTGTGCTTCGTTACCTGAAACATCAATCCCAACAATAAGTTTATCTCCTTTTTGATGTTGTTCCACAATCCAATCAACATAACTCACAGCATTTGTTTCATTTGTGAGTCCACGAACAAAAGTTAAAATTAATCTAGTATAAAAAGCACCTTCAACCTCAGATTCTTCTATAGCTCTTTTAATCTCAGCATAAGCATCTTGCCAATCAACACCTTTGACAACACAATCTGGACAAAACTTAATCTCTGAATAACAAGTGCCTATCTCTTTAAATCGTTTTAAGGCAGCTAATGCACCATCATAGTAGTCTTGAGCGTTTTGAATAGGAAGGATCATTTTGAAGTAGGCATCTGCAAAGTGTTCAAATGAAGGATAAAAAAAAGTTTGCTGAAATTTCCACATATCTTCCGGTAAGGTGATATTGTTTTTTTTAGCCATCCTAGTAATTGTTACAGGAGGAATAAGAGCTTCAAAATGAGCATGAAGGTTTATACGACATGCCTCGAGTATAGTTTGCTGATTCGGCCCTAAAAAACTTATACCAGTAGCTAACATTGCAGCTAATTTTGTTAATCCCCACATAACCAAATAACTTCCTTTAATAGCACTATTGTTAAAAAATAAAGAATCTCTATTAGAATAACTCTTTTGTAAATTGTTTTTTATCCTGCTTTTTTGCCACTAAATTGCTACTTTTAGATCTGAAGGCATTTACAGTCAAAAACTGTACAATTAAAAACACTATCTTATTTGAAAGATCAAGACCATGTCCGAAATTTACTGTTCAGAAATAATGGGTGTAGGCCATTTTGTTCCTGAAAGAATTATGACAAACAATGATTTAACAGCATTTATGGATACAAGTGATGCTTGGATTAAAGAGCGTACAGGAATTTCTGAAAGACGTATCGCTGCTACAGGGGTCAGTACTTCTGAGCTAGGTTATAAAGCAGCTCTAAATGCTTTTAGTAGAAGTGATGTAAAAAAAGAAGAAATTGATCTCATTATTGCAGCCACTCTTTCACCTGACTACTATTTCCCAGGCATTGCAGTACTGATTCAAAATCGTCTTCAAATTCCATGCCCTGCTATTGATCTAAGAGCTCAGTGCAGTGGTTTTTCTTGGGGTCTTACGATAGCACACGCTATGATTCAATCGAAACAATATAAAAATATTTTAGTAGTTGGTTCAGATATCCATTCTCGGATTATTGACTTCAGTGATAGAGGTCGAAATGTTTCTGTTCTTTTTGGAGATGGTGCTGGTGCTGCTATTGTTAGTGCAAAAAAACGATCTGCTGAAGCTCATGTGAAAAATAAAGTTTCAGGAATTATTGATAATTACATGGGAAGCGATGGTAGTGGAGCAGAACTTCTTGCTATGACACGTCCAGGCCTAAGTGGACCTGAACTTTTTATTACAAAAGAAGAGGTGGAAAATAAATCCTACAGCCCTTACATGGAGGGGGGTAAAGTTTTTAAGCATGCAGTCACTAGAATGTGCGAAAGTATCACTGCTCTTTTAGAAAGAAATCATCTCACAGCAGATGATATTGATTTTCTTGTCCCTCACCAGGCTAATATCCGTATTATTTCTGCTGTAGCTGAAAAATTCAAATTTCCAATGGATAAAGTGATCGTCAATATCCACAAGTATGGAAACACAACTTCAGCTTCTTTGCCTCTTTGTCTTTCTGAAGGGGTCGCTGATGGAAGATTAACAAAAGGAAAACTGATATTAACCGTTGCCTTTGGTTCAGGTTTTACTTGGGGCGCAAACCTTATTCGTTGGTAAAAGTTACTCGTTTGGAGTTCCTGTTTCAAGAATATTAAGGAATCTATTCTTTGTAGAAAGAATGAACTGAGAATTATCTCCGAAATTTTTCTTATAGATATCAAGAGTTTTAATAAATTCATAAAAACTTGGGTCTTGCTTCATAGCTTCTGCATAAATTTCGATTGCTTTAGCTTCAGCTTCCCCTTTGATTTTTTGACTTTCTTTATAAGCTTCAGACTCAATTTTCTTTAAAGAAAGCTCTAGCTGACCTTCGATTTTTGCTTTTTCCCCTTGTCCCACAGAACGAATTTGTGTGGCCATCTTCATACGCTCTGAGATCATTCGAGCATAAACTTTTTCTTCGACCACTTCTTTGTAGGCTATACTTCTAAGTTGGACATCGATCAGGTAGATTCCAAACTTTTTGAATTCCCCTCTTGTTCTTTCTGTGATCATCAAACTAATTTTCTCACGTCCGTGTTCAATTTTTTCGATCTCTTGTGTGAGTTCTTCCATTGTCGCACTGCTCGTGTCATCTTCTTCTTGGTTACGAAGATAAGACTTGTTGTCTTCTACATCCTGAAGAATCTTGTTAGAATTTCTTACTAGTTCTGTCAGTTTAAAACCAGACACTGTGTCTTTTGTAATACCATCAAGCAAAGTACTCATTCTAGACATAGCAAGATCAATGGACCTTAAAGTTTGATAAAAAAGATGAGGGTTTTCAATTTTCCAACGAGCTGTCGTGTCAACCCAAATAAATTTTTTATCTCTCGTTGGAACTTCTCCTGGATCATTTTCTAGTTGTAAAACTCTTTTTTCAAATGTTTTGACTGTTTGAACAAATGGTAGTTTCCAATGAAGACCAGCGTCTTTTATAGGCGTGCCTACAACTCGACCAAATTGTAAGACAAGGGCCTGTTCATGTTCAAGAAGTGTGTACGTAGAACCGTTAATAAGAAAAAGTCCTAGAACAAGAAAAGCAATTTGAAAAGCAAAAGAAAATTTCACAACTTATCCCTTTCCTACTTGAGTGTCTGTCTGAGGCATTTGAGGCATCGTGTTTCCATAAATCGGAAGAAGACCTTTTATTTCTGGATCAACAATCATAAAATTTTTTCCCTTTGAAAAAATCTCTTCCATGGCTTCTAAATAAAGCCGCTTTCGTGTAATCTCAGGAGCATTTTTATAAGCATCAAGGACTTCTTTAAAGCGAGCACTATCACCTTCCGCTTTGTTCACAACATTAATAGCATAAGCTTCTGACTCAGTAATTTTTTGATTTGCTAAACCTTTTGCTTTTGGGATCACTTCATTGAATTGTTCTTTTGCTCTGTTTATCATTTGTTCCTGCTCTTGTTTTGCAATATTTATTTCATTAAAAGCAGGTTTTACAGGATCAGGAGGCATCACATTTTGTAAATTAACTGTCGTAATAAGAACACCCATATCATAAGTGTCGATTACTTCCTGAGTAAGTTTTTTAGCACTTTCTGCAATGGTGATTCTATCTGTTGTTAGAACATCACTGACGAGTTTATCTCCAACTACTCTTCTCATGACAGAGATAGAACTGTCTCTAATATTTTTTTCCACATTTTTAGCTTGAAAAAGAAATTTTCTAGGATCAAGCACTCTCCATTGAAGAACCCATTGCACAACTGCTACGTTGAGATCTCCTGTGAGCATGAGACTTTCTCTTTTTGCAGTGACTTCTTGAAAATCTGCTGTGTCTTTGCGAAAACCAAATTGAAGTTCATGAATACTTGTCACTTCTACTTTATACACACGGTCAATACCAAAGGGCAGTTTGAAATGCGCTCCTGAGTCAACTATGTGAGAAAAAGCACCAAATCGTGTCACAACCCCTTGCTCTGTTGTTTCAATTTTATAAAAAGCTGAGCTTAAACCAATGAGGCCTACAAGAAGTAGAACAACAGTAACTTGTAGCTTGGCAAAACCGCCTGCATTTGAAAAAATAAATTTATCCGCTTTTTCGGTAGGTGCTCTTTTTTTTCTCTTAAACATAAGCTTGACATCCTCGCTCTCTGTAATAGATTTCATTGTCAATCATTTCATGAGTGGCCATTAGGTTTTCATACACTATTTGCTTAAAAAAAACTATAGGCCTTCTTTTTCAGAAAAATCTCTTGTCTATTTTAGGGATAGGTTTAGAAGATTTTTTTTCAACTTTTAATTCATATCTTTAGGAACTTTTATAATGATACAATTTAAAAAACTTTTTTTTCTGCCGCTTTTGTTATCTTCTTTTCAATTGTCTGCTCTGAATCCTCCTGCGAAAACACCCACTCAAAATATAGAACCAAAAGATGAGTGTACTTTAAATATCTTTGGAAACGATCGCATGCAGTTTGTGGATGCAAATGACAAAATCATAAGTAAAATAAACGTCCCTCACACATGCGAAACATTTATTTTATACTTTGCTTATAAGGGAAAACTTCCGAGCAGTGTCATGGGGCATAATATTGTCATCACAGAAGAAAAAAATAAAAACACTGTAACAGCTGACGCTCTCAAGCAAGGCAAAAAAAACAACTATCTCCCAGCAGAACAGGTAGCAAAAGATTTTGTCATCGCTGCTAGTAAACAAACTTTGGGAGGAGCTGAAGAAGACCAGCAAACAGAGGATATAACTGTGGATATGAAAAAAGTGGATCCTACAAAAAACTATACCTTCTTTTGTGCTTTTCCTGGTCACTCTCTCATGATGAAAGGAAGCTTTCTAAGAGAGAAGCCAAAATCAAGCCCTCTTGCTAAAAAAGTAGAATCCAAAGCAACCAAGGTTAGCACGACAAAAGTTTCCCCAGGACTTCCTACTGGCACCAAGGGAAACTAGGATTTATAGAGCAAAGAAGTTCGCACAACATAGGATCTTCAAACGGGCAAAGACCTGGAGCAGGTTCATCTCCAGCTGGCTTTCCCACAAAAAATCGTGTGGAATTAGCTTCTGCACCTGAAGCATCTTTTATACTCACTGTGAACTGTCCTTCAGTTTTAGCTGTGAGAAGACCAGTATCTGAAATCGTAGCAATGTTTTCACTAGAAACACTGTAGCTAAGCTCTCCTTTCGCATGAAGCCCAGAGATCTGAAGAGCCTCGCCTACAGCAAGTGTCTTGGCATAAGGGCTTACAATAAGTTTTTCATCTGTAAGTGCCTTTAAGACACCACTTGCTAAAACACGCCCACCAGAAGCTGTTTCAATATCAACAGGATCACTTGTTCCCTCGAGAAGAACTTTCATATCTTCTGGAGTAACAGTTTTTCCAAGAGCTTTTGCATGACTTAAGATCAACGCTGCTAAGCCACTCACAAGAGGAGTGGCCATAGATGTTCCGGAGAGTTTGCCGTAGGAGTTGTTAGGAAGAGTGCTTAAAATATCTAAACCAGGAGCTGCTAAATCAACTTTAACACGACCATAATTTGACCAACTTGGCTTTTCATCTTTTGAACCAGAAGCAGCTACACTGATCACATTGCTAAAGCCAGCATTAGCAGGATAAACCTCTCTTGAATCATTTGACTTCCCATCATTAGCTGCAGCTGCAATAAAAACAACTTTTTTATCCCTTGCTCTTTCAATGGCTTCTAAAATCGGCTTTGCTTGATCACGTTGAACAGGAGCTCCCCAGCTTGCACTGATAACTTGAGCCCCATTGTTTGTAGCATAATCAATCGCTTTAACAGCATTCATTAAGTCTCCAGAACCATCAGCTCCTAGGAAACGAATCGGCATAAGAGTGATATTTTGAGCAAGACCAGAGATACCAACTTGATTATTTCCTGTTGCTCCGACAATACCAGCACAGTGAGTGCCGTGGCCTGGATTTTGTGAAGATGTTTCATCATCAGGATTGTTATCATTTCCAAAAAAATCCCAACCTCTCACATCATCGACATAACCGTTATTATCATCATCTTTTCCGTTGTTTTCAGTTTCAACCTTATTCCACCAAATTTGCTTTTCTAAATCTTCATGGCTCCAATTAATACCAGTATCAATCACAGCAACAACAACAGATGGGCTGCCTTGAGAGTAAGCCCAAGCTTCTGATGCTTTTACTTTTTGAAGAGCCCACTGAGCTCCAGATTGAGGATCGTTTGTGAGAAGAGAAGAAACCGCATGAAACTTTATATTTTCAACGATATATTCAATGGAATCATCAGCTTTTAGTTTTTCAAATTCAGTTTTTTCTTCTTTTTTAGGGATTTCAACTAAAAGGAGCTTACCATCTTTGTGACTTGATTTAATATTTGACACATATCTAGTTTTAAAAGAAAACAAACTAGCATTAAACTGGGCTTCGGTTTTGTATTTAATAATATAATCTTTAGCATAAGCGACTGAAGAAATAAAAAAAAGAGTTAGAGTGATAAGAAACTTGTTTGACTTCATTGAAGACATAGGCAGTTTTTCCTTCATGAATTTTTAAAACCACGATAAGAAACTTCTTTTTTCTGTTTTCTACTCCTTTTTTAAAGTCAAAATTAAAAAAATATCAACGGCTCAAATCTTAATGCTTCTAGCTTTCTTTTTATGTTTTGAGCCTTCTTTTATTTTATGATGAGATAGGTCCCAGGGGCAAATAGGCGAGTACTTGTTTTTATTTTTTAATTAAAAATAGAAACAAAATTTTTGTTTAGTTTTAAAAAAAATTGTTTTTTCCAAAAATTAACAAGAAATTCATAATAAGAAATTTACAAGGTTTGTCCCTTTAGAGTTCCTCTAAAATGAGTGCACGGCAGTATAAAACTATTAGGGAGAAGAAGACTTCCTGGGGAAAGAACACTGTTACAACCTGTTTGAGAATAGTCTCCTATGATGGAGCCAAATTTTTTCAAGCCACTAGATAGAATTTCATCTGTCAAAGGATCTTTATAGGAAATTATTTTTTGGTTCAGTTTTAAATTTGCTAATTTTGTACCAGCTCCTAGGTTTACATCTCGTCCTAAAATAGAGTTCCCAACATAAGCAAAGTGACCAGCTTTAGCTCCATCAAAAAAAACAGAATCTTTTACTTCTGTGGTATGCCCTACCACACAGTTCTCTCCTATATAACAATTTCCTCTGATATAGGCCCCTTGCCTCACTTCTGTTCCTTTTCCAATAAAACAAGGACCTTTGATATAAGAAAAAGGCTCTATAATGCACCCCTCTTCAATATAAACACGCCCAGAAATTTCAGCACGAGGGCTAATAGATGAAGAAAAAATCTTAGGGTTTTCCAAAACTTGAAATTGCCTAAGGAGATGATCTATCCATTCTTTTAAGGACTCACCCAGCAAAGAAAAGACATCATCTTTAAAAGAATTTTTATGAGAGAGTTTCTCAAGATCTACAAAAGTCTTTAGTTTCATAACATTATTAGTGGTTAACATAATATTCTTTCCAAAAAATCAAGGAAGATAAAGTCTCGACCGATAGTTTTATCAGTTTCAAGTTATACGAAAGAGTTTGAAAAAAATAATAAAAAAGGGATACAGGAGCTCATATGTTTGATACTAACCACTTTAAAGAGAAGATAAAAGCCTGGACTCAAGAAAACCCAGAAGCCTCAAAAGATGAGTTCTTAAATTATTGTGAAGAGCTTATCCCTGTTGGTAAATATAAGCAATTCTCTTGGCTTTTAGAACAAGCCTCTATGTGGTTTGAAAACATTAGAAGAAATGCAAAAAACCTTTCTTCGGACTAAACTCTAGGCTGTTTGAGATTCCTTAAGAACATTTTTAAGAGCATCTTTTGTCAAAGTAGCTCCCATATGACTAATCACATCGCTTGCTAGAATACTAGCTAAATGACCACAAGTGGCAAGATTAAGCTGCTTACTTAGCCCAAAAAGAAACCCAGCAGCAAACATATCACCAGCACCTGTTGTATCGACAACACTAGTAGGATGAGCTGGAACAACAAACTCACGGCCTTTGTTATAGATAAGAGCTCCATCAGCATCGAGTTTTACCACAGCAATTATATTTTCTTTTTTAGGATCTTTTTCAAGAATTGTAGGCCAAGAAAGACCGTCAAAAAGAATACTTGTTTCTTCTCTGTTCCCAAAAAATAAATCAATCTGCCCGTCAAGAAGGTCTAAAAATTCTTTTTTGTGAGCTTTTACTACAAAAGGATCTGCCAAATCAAAAGACACAAGACAACCATGTGTTTTAGCGATTTGAATCGCTTTCAAAGCAACTTTTTTTTGCGTAGGAGAACTCCACTGATATCCAGAGAAATGAAAAAATTGAGAAGTTTTGACAGACTGATAGACATCTTCACATTCATCATAGTGACAGCTAGCTCCTAGGTAGGTGTTCATAGTCCTTTCACCGTCTGGGGTCACAAGAACAAGACACTTACCGGTTTCTTCTTCTTCATGCACCTGAAGATTTTTATGAATTCCTAGACGATCCATCGCTTCTGCTGCAATTTTTCCGTAAGGATCTCTTCCGATCATCCCAGCAAAACTCACATTTAATCCTAGTTGAGCAAGTGCTTTAATTGTGTTCAAAGAAGATCCCCCAAGCTCAACTTTTTCTGGGTGGTGTTCTAGTGTATTTAAAATTTTGCTTTGTTGTTTCTTGTTCACAAGGTGCATTTTCCCTTTTTCTACCCCAAAATGCTGAAATTCCTCTTCTGTGACCTCAAGAAGAATATCCACAAGTACGTTACAAACACTAGAAACAACAAAGCGTTGAGGCATATTAAGCACCTTTTTTATATAATGTATATTTTCATTATAAAGAGGATCTTAACTTAAGAAGCTACTCCCCCTAAGACACAAGCACTTTCTGGTAGAATGTTCTTCCATACATAATGGCAGAAATAAGAGAAAGAGCAAGAGCACACCAGAGGGTGATCATTCCAACTTCTTTGAAAGGCCAACCAAAGAGAGCTTCATCAACAAAAAGACACACAATAGCTACATCGAGAGCAAAAGTTTTCAACTTTCCCCAACCATTTACGTTAATAGTGATGCCTTGTTGGCAAGCAATCAGCCTTAAATTTGAAATGGATATTTCTCGACAAAGAAAAATTCCAGCAACCCAAGACCACATACGACCATAACAGGCGAGAAGAATGATTGCAGCTGCCGAGAGCATTTTGTCAGCTGCTGGGTCTAGGAGAGCACCAAGTTTAGTTTCCCAATTATAACGACGAGCCAAGAACCCGTCGAGCCAGTCACTGAGAGCTGCTATTGTGAACAAAAACGCACAAATCAAGTTCGTCTTTCTCACTTCAAAATGAAAAAGTAAAAACAAAAGAGGGATAACTGCTACGCGAAAAAGAGTGAGATAATTTGGCAAATTTTTAAAAGAGTCTTTTTTTTGAGGAAAATTCATATTCATTCAACCAATTTTAAGAAGAAAACGACAGTCACATCGTTTCCTAAGAAAATCTTCGTATCAAACCAAAATACTAAACTCAGATAACCATAAAACTAAAAATAAAACCACCCTAAGAGAAAAATATTATTTGCTTAATGGGTTGCTCAAAAAAGGAGAGAGACTAAGAACTACAGTATGCTACAGGTGTTTCCTCTCTCCTTGTAAGCCTGGTCAGTGTAACAATCCTCGCTATAGATAACACGATTGCTGCTTCTAGATTGAGGTTCCCGGTCTTCATCCTCTGGTTTTCTCACTTCATTTCCTTGAGCCTCTGTCACTCCTACAGCTGAACGAAGCTGCTCTATTGACACAATAGCTCCCCTGAGATCAGCTCCTTCGAACTTAGCCTCTTCGAGCACCGCATTTCTAAGATCAGCACTTGCTAGCTTTTTCATCCCAAGACTAAAATTATATAAAACTTCTTTGAGAGTCATGCCATGAAAATCAGCACAGAAGTTAGCCAAAGCAAGAATAGTCCACTCAAAATCGACGAATTCCCCATTTATCTTTCTGACATCATCCTGATCGATTTGAGGGCCACCGAGCTTAGCTCCTCTGAAATCAGCGCCTTTGAGATTAGCATCTCTAAGATTAGCCCATCTGAGGTCAGCCCCTGTAAAAATAGCCTCTATAAGAATAGCTCCTTGTAGATTAGTCTCTGTTAGATTAGCCTTTGTAAAATTAGCCTTTGTGAGATTAGCATTTCCGAAATCAACTCCTCTAAGATCATACCCTTCAAAAACAGCATTACTAAGATCACACCCTCTAAAACAAGCCCCTTGGAGCTTAGCGCTGGCAATAAGAACGTCAAAAATAAACTTCTTCAGATCCTCTACTTTTGGACAAAGTCGAGAAAGCACCTCGGGATCTTTACTGATGACATTTTTTATTGTCTCTATCTCCACCTGCGAAGCTACAGAACCACCAAGCTTAGCCCCTTTAAAATCAACGCCTGTGAGATGAGCTCTTTCAAACTTAATGCCTCTAAGATCAGTATTTGTAAAATCAGCTTCTGTAAGATTGGCATCTGTGAAATCAGTAAAAGGTGCAAACTGAGCCCTTATGAACTTAGCATTGCTGAGCGTAGCATTATTGAATTTAGTCCCTTTGAGCGCAGCGTCTGTGAAGTCTGCCTCTTTGAGCTTAGCTCCTGTGAAATTAACATCTACGAGGTAGGCCCCTATGAACTTAGCATTGCTCAACCTAGCCTCTCTAAAATCAGCATATCGGAAAGAAGTCTTGCTAAAATTAGCACCTGTGAGATCAGCTCCTCTAAAGATAGTTGGATTTGAAACAGCTGGGCAAATCTCTCCTTTAGCCTCTATGAAAGTAGCATTTGTAAGATTAGCATTTGTGAACTTAGCCCCTCTGAGATTAGCCCCTGTAAAATTAGCATTTGTAAGAGTAGCATTTGTGAAATTATACCAATTATGTAAAATAATTGAGGTTTTTTAGGACAAAAAATGCGACTATCCCAGAATGTTGCACTCGAAGAAAAATTTTATT
>CANFEH010000030.1 GCA_947445855.1 Zetaproteobacteria bacterium | reverse complement strand
GTGAATGGTGTGGGCTACGGGGTTTCTCTTCCTCTTTCTCATCATTTGCGTTTGCCTCAAGTGGGAAAAAATCTAGCTCTTTGGATTTATACACGAGTAAGAGAAGATCAGCTTAGTCTTTTTGGTTTTCTTGAAGAAAAAGATCGTTTTGTATTTGAAATGCTTATGAGTTGTAGTGGTGTAGGGCCTAAAGTAGCTCTTGCTATTATGTCTACTATGACTTCAGAAGAACTCGTACATGCTGTTGGTTTGAAAGATCAAGCAGTGTTTGAATCTGTTCCTGGTATTGGAAAAAGAACAGCTGAAAAAATTCTTGTGGACTTACAAACGAAGGTCGATAGACTTCCTCTCTTAGCTTTAGGGGGTGAAAGTATTTTTTCTTCTAGTAAACGAGGTCTTTTAATTCAAGAAGACACAGGTGCTTTACCACGTAGTTTTGTTTACGATTTAAATTCTGCACTTACAAATCTTGGTTTTAAAGATAAAGAAATAAAACCTATCATCGATCAGATTAGCGAGTCTTATGAAGGTGAAGATTTTTCTTCTGTGACAAGACGAGCTTTATCTCTTCTTTCTGCCCCTAAATCTTCAAAAAAATCTCCTGACGGAACCAAAGAAGAGCTAGAGTCTCTCTTCTAAGACCGAAAGCAGAAAGAAAAGAACTATGACAGAAGAAAATGGTGATGATCTTATTATTCGAAGAACTTCTACGCGAGTTCTTTCTCCTGAAGAAGATCAACAAGAAATAAGAAGTGTAAATATTCTGCGCCCAAAGTCTTTTGCTGATTATCCTGGTCAAGATCATGTGAAAGCAAACTTAAGAGTTTACGTAGAAGCTGCTTCAAAAAGAGGAAAATCCCTTGATCACGTTATTTTACATGGGCCCCCTGGACTTGGAAAAACTACGTTGGCTCATATTATTGCCTATGAACTCGGGGTTCCTTTTCATAGTACAAGTGGGCCTGCTCTTGATAAGCCAGGAAACTTAGCAGGTATCCTTGTTGGTTTACAAGCAGGGTCTCTTCTTTTTATTGATGAAATTCATAGGCTTTCTATTCAGATTGAAGAAGTCCTCTATAGTGCTATGGAAGATTTTTCAATTGATCTTATTATTGGACAAGGACAAACAGCAAGGACTGTGACACTACCTGTTGCTCCTTTTACATTAGTAGGAGCTACAACAAAACTTTCAAGTCTTTCTAGACCGTTTCTTAGTCGCTTTGGAATTCAAGAAAAATTAGAGTTTTATGAACCAGAAGCTTTGTGTGAAATTATTAAAAGAAGTGCTCATCTTCTTTCGATTTCAATAGAAGATGAAGGGGCTTACAATTTAGCAAAACGTTCACGCGGAACTCCAAGAATTGCTAACAGACTTCTTAAGAGGGTTTGTGATTTTGCAAGCATACATTCTAAAGAGTCGATTGATCAAGAAATTGTTGCCTATGCTCTTTCTCGTCTTGATATTGACGAGTGGGGGCTTGACCGAGTAGATCGAGACATTCTTTCGGTTATCTTAGAGAAATACTCTGGTGGTCCAGTCGGGATTGAAACTATAGCCGTGACTTTAGGCGAAGAAAGAGCTACTCTAGAAGAGGTTTATGAACCTTTCCTTGTACATTCTGATCTGATCACAAGGACCCCAAGAGGTCGCTCACTTACCGAGAAAGCAAGGAGGATTTTAAGTAAAGGAGCTTAGCTCAGTGAAGAAAACGACAAAACTCTCTGTTAACATTCATGATAGCACACAGTTAGAAGCCATTTTGAATTACGATTTCAGCTCTAGTCGAGACAATCTCTGGGCTAGGATGAGAAAGTATGATGTGGATGTCTATTTATTTTTTCCTCCTCAATTAAATATTAATAAGCAATCTTACTCTAAAGAAGATTTTTACGAAGACATAAGACCGTTAGCTCGTTTGAAAGAACCAAACTATGATTATGAGGATTTTCTTCCTAGTCAAGAAAAAGGCAGAGATTCTCCTTTTGATTTTCTTCTGAAGCAATATGAGTCTCTTGATAAAGGTCAAGAAAATCTAAAAGATCCAAACTTTATCAGTGAGTTGAAAATTTTGGCTTGCAGTCTTTCTTCCTATGTTTCTCGTCAAACAAAAGAAGTTTCAAGAGATCTCAAAAGTTTTGCCAGAAAAGATAAAACGACTTCTGAGTCTGAGGATTTTTTTGAGAACTCGTCTAAGGAGTTAAAACAAATCTTTCTTCTTTTTAAAGCTTGGCAAGAGCTCTATTTAAAAATAAATGAATCAGAGGGAGAAAGATTTTTAGAAATCCAAAGAGAGGTCTCTCTGCTTGATGAAAATGTGCTCGGTGTTTTTTATAGAGGGGTTTCTAATGTGTTTCATGGTTGGGAAAAAGACTTTTCTTTTATTGAAACAGAGTCTGCTAAAAATTTTCATAGACGTTTAAAAGCTTGGATTCTTGTGATCCGAGCTCATTATCGTTTGAAAAATTATTTTTTCTTAACAGAAGAGAGCACGATACAAGAGAAAGAAAATTTTTCTATGCGTCTTTCTTATTTAAAAAAACGCATGTGGCAAGTGCTTTATTTAGAAGTAAAAGATAAGGTTTCTTTTTTCAAGAAAAGGCAGTTAGCTTATATTGCAGCTGCTGGTTTTGCTGCTTTGTGGGCTCTTCTTGCTAATATTTTTATGTGGCGTCAGCTTAACTTTCAGGGGACAAGTTCTTTTTTTGATGCTACAGGTGGAGGTTCTCTTGGTGTTGGGACCACGTACTTTCTTGTCCTGACTTTTGTGAGTGCTTATATCTTGAAAGACAGGATTAAAGACTTTGCTCGAGATAAATTTCAAGGTGGAATTTTTCGTCACTTACCAGATAGTACAGAGCAAATTTGGTACAATAATAAAATAACGAAAAAAAAGTTTTCTATTGGAACGATCTATGAGTCTCAACACTATGTTGATGGTTTAGAATCTGTTCCTCTTGAAATTCAGGCTTATAGAACGAGTCTTTTTAAAGGTAGATTTATTGAGCAAGAAGATATTATTCATTATCATAAGAAAATTATTCTAGACACTAAGAAGATTTGGAGTTTTGGTCAAAACTTGACAGCTATCCATGACATCATTCGTCTCAGTGTGAAGCGATATATTACAAGACTTGATGATCCGGAAGAAAAAAATTTCATTCTAACAAAAGATGGCTCAATTAAGATGAGCACACTTCCCAAAGTTTATTACATTGATCTTGTGATTAAGTTTTCTCACAAATCACTTTTTTCTAGAT
Organism: Zetaproteobacteria bacterium; assembly: GCA_947445855.1. GTDB lineage: Bacteria > Bdellovibrionota_B > Oligoflexia > Oligoflexales > Bog-1112 > CANFEH01. Next base: position 17,522 of record CANFEH010000030.1, on the reverse strand, counting down.
CAGAGGAAGTGCTCTTTGAGTGTCGTCGTTTAATCTTGAATAAAGATGGTCTTGTGAGGATTCTTGGGTCTTAGAAGAAGGGGTACTCTTCCGTCTGCTTTGAGCCCTCTCTGTCATGCTTTGAGCCCTCTCCTCTGTCATCTTGAGCAGAGCGAAAGATCTCCTGACTTTGCATGCTACTTGGGAGATTCTTCGCTGCGCTCAGAATGACAAAAAAGCTCTGTCATCTCAGGATGACAAAAAAGCTCAGAATAACAAAAAAGCTATGTCATGCTTTGAGCCTTAAACTTCTGATGCTTTGAGCCCTCTCTGTCATGCTTTGAGCAGAGCGAAAGATCTCCTGACTTTGCATTGCCATTCCGTCATACTTTGAGCGAAGCGAAAGATCTCCTGACTTTGCATTGCCACTCCGTCATCTTGAGCAGAGCGAAAGATCTTCTTTATTTTAAGCTTGGTAGATCCTTCGACTTCGTCTTAAGGCATGACAACAAAGGCCTCGCTTTTTCTTTGAACAAATTAACGGTCATCAACAACAAAAAAATACAAATAACTTGACTCGTAGAAAGAAGATCTCCAAACCAGAAACCTCTATTATCATCTCTTAAAAATTCTAAGAAAAATCGAAGCACACAATACCCTCGAAGAGAAAAAAGTCCTAGGTTTTCTGGTTTCGAGTTTTTTCTTTTTTGAATGAAGTAAAGAAAGAGAACAAGAAGAAAAACAAAAAAAGATTCTAACAGCTGAACTGGCACTCTGGGGACTGGATTTGCATGGTTATGAAAACTAACAGACCACCAGTAAGAAGAAGGAATTCCGTAGTCATCTCCATTTAAAAAACATCCGATGCGACCAATAGAAAGCCCAAGAAGCACAGACGGACCAGCTATGCCAAAGAGAATTTTTCTTTCTTCTTTTCTTTTTCTTAAATAAATCATTTGAACAAAAAGAGCAGCAAGAAGTCCTCCAAAAAAAGTAAGACCTCCAAACTGTCCTAGTTTTGAAAAAAAATCATAAAGAGAGCTAGGATTTTCTTCAATCAAAATGGTGAGAGACCTTGCTCCAAGATAAGCTGTTACGTAGGAAATAAGAAAACTCTCGAAAAGAATCTCTTTTTTTAGAGTAGGATAAAATTCCCCCCTTAAGTAGTGTGCATAAAGATAAGCTGTGATGATACCAATAGCCACAACCACATGCCAGGTTGGAATAAAAAAATGCTTGGACTCATAAAGTAGGGGCATCATACTAAAATAAAGCCCTAAAGTTTTTTGCTACACCGAGCAAATTTGATTTTTGTTTGCCACCCATATCTTAAACTAGGAGCAATGCTATGAAGTTGGTACTTTGCTTTGAAACTAGAAAGAGAAGGTGTGTGCTCAGAGTATGTGATCCCTGCATTTTCTATGCGTGTTGATTTGTGAACAAAGATGCGGTCTGTTCTGATAAATTTATTTTCAAGAGACGAACTGTTAAAAATCGGGTTCGAAGGATTTTGTGTGTCACACATCTGTCCTTCGCTACAAAAGCCACTAGCTGTGTCTATGAGCCCAAGGAATCTCATCATGAGGTTGAGATCCTGAAGTTTTTCACTCCCAAAATAACCAGCTACGATGATATGATTAAGACAATCTTCTTGTGCCATGATGCTCTCTTCAATTTTATTCCGTAAGAAAACAAAAAATTTCTCTGGGTCTTTATTTTCGTAAGGAATATTCACATTAAAAAGATAGAGAGGTTTTCTATTAACAATCAATTTTTGAAAAATAAGATAAGAGGAGTCTTCAAGTTTCCAGACTTTCTTAGTGGCCTTTATAGCATCAGGAGGTAAATCTTCCAAACGAACATAGATGCTAGAAAATTCTTCTTCATCTGTTTCAGGATCTTCTTTGATAGAAACAGGAAAGCTTTTGTAGTAAGCCAAAGAAGAGCTCTCAAGAATAGCAGCATCAGAATCTGTTGCGTTCTTATATAACATTTCTTGAAAAAAAATAATGTTAGGAAGATTGTTTGCTAAGAGTTTATCAAGTAGAGCGAGGCGTTTTCGTCTGAGCAACCAGTCTCCTTCCCAGGAACTTTTATAGTTTTCCATGGTAGGGATTTTTTGGTTAAACAGTGAGAGAGTTTCGACTGTGAGAACTTTGTTATCCCAGCTTTTCTTTTTTAATAATGGAGAAAAACTTGCACAAGAGTGTAGTGCTTCACAAAAAATAAAAAAAATAAAAATACGTGTTAACAACCTAATAACCTTGATATGACAATGCGTTGGATTTCACTTGTTCCTTCACCAATCCGCAAAAGAGCAGCATCTCTAAAGTGTCTCTCAATCGGATATTCCTTCATGAGACCGTAACCTCCGAAGATTTGTTGCCCCTCCCTAGAACAAAACTCTGCAGTCTCAGAGCAGTAGAGTTTTGCCATGCTAGCTAACATTCTAAAGTCTAAATTGTTTTGCTTTTGCCAACAAGCTTTATAGAGAAGGTTCTCGCTTGCTTCCACACGGGTAGCCATATCAGAAAGCTTAAAAGCTATCGCTTGATGTTTACAAAGAGGTTTACCGAAAGTGATTCTTTCTTGAGCGTAACGTAAAGAAAGATCAAGAGCTCCTTTAGCAAGGCCTAGGCCCATAGCTCCAATAGAAAGTCTCCCGTTGTCTAGAGTTTCCATCATGATAGAAAATCCCTGGCCTCTTTTACCCAGTCTATAGTTGTCAGGGATAGTGACATTATCTAGGTACACTTCTCCTGTGTTGGAGGCTCGCCACATGAGCTTGTCTTTCATTGTTTTGCAGGTGAGGCCTTTTGTGTCTGCTGGGACAAGAAAACAAGTGAGTTCTGGTTTACCGTCATGTTTCCTTCCGCTCACAGCTTGGATTGTGATTCCTTTTGTGATGGAAGTAGCACTGTTTGTGATCCAAATTTTTGAACCGTTAAGAGTCCATGTTTCGTCTTTTTCATTATAACGGGCTGTGGTTTTGCTAGCTGATGCGTCACTTCCTGCTTCTGGTTCTGTGAGACCAAAGGCCCATAAGCCTTTTCCAGTGCAAAGATCGGGGAGGAATTTTTCTTTTTGTTCTTTTGTTCCGTAGTAATAAATAGGAGCAGCACCAAGACTATTATGGGCTGCAATGGTAGCTGCCTGAGAACTATCCACACGGGCAAGTTCTTCTACACAGACGATGTAGCTTAAGTAGTCAAGACCCTGGCCTCCATACTCTTCACTGACAACTGTGCCAAAAAGTCCGAGCTCTCCCATTTTTTCAGTGAGCTCGTAAGAGAAGATTTCTTTCTCATCAAGTTCTCTTGCTTTTGGTTGAATAAATTCACGAGCAAAGTCAGAAACAGAGTTTCTCAGTAGTTCGAGTTCTTCAGTAGAGGTAAAACTATAGGCCACAGGTGGTCTCCTTTATTTTTTATTCGAGGGTATAGCGTCCTTCTCGTCTTTGTGTATTAAAAAGAATATTTAAATAAGACTGGTGTCGTCTTGCTGAAATTTTTTTGTCACTTACAGCTTGGATGATAGCGCAATCAGGTTCATTGGAATGTCTACAGGCACGGTAGCGACACTGGTTTAAGTAAGGCCTCATCTCAACAAACCCCCAGCACAACTGAATAGGTTCGAGTTCAGTGAGAGTGAAGCTTCGAATACCTGGTGTGTCGATAATAAAGCCACCGTTTTCTAGTTTCAACAGGGAAGTGTAGGTTGTGGTGTGACGACCTTTTTTGAAAATTTCAAGCTCTTCCACATCTTGCTCGATCTCTGGCCTCAGTAAGTTTGTGATAGAAGACTTCCCCACTCCTGAGTGACCAACAATCAATGTAATGTGTTCTTTGAAGAGATCATGAAGGATTTTCGGTGGTTTTTTCTTTGACGAGAGGCTTAATGTTTCAAATGAAATCACTTGGTACCCTAGGTCTGTGTAAAGTTTTTCTTCTTCTTCACATTCTTTTTTAAAACTTTCAGAGGTTTCTTCTTCGAGAAGATCTTTTTTGTTTAATATAATAATAGGAGTGATCTGCTCATGTTCAGCGTGGACAAGAAAACGATCAATAAGCCCCCAACGAACAGGTGGACTCAAGTAGCTTGCTACAATAACAAGTTGGGTTAAGTTACTAGCTAAGATATGTTCTCTGTTCACAACAAGAGGATCCACACGAGAGATTTGAGTTTCTCTCGGGAGTCTATACTCAATAGTGCACTGAGGGAATTCTTCAGAATCCGAGTGCTTTGAACTGAGACAGACCACTTTATCCCCAACTACGATAAAATTTCTTTCGCTTCTTTGGTTTTGAAGAAATTTTTTAGCCACAGTTGAGAGCCACACGTCTCTTGTGTCCATGTCTAGTTCTTTTTCTTCTGGGGCTAAGAAGACATATTTTTTTTGGACTTCTACAACACGGGCTAAGAAGTAACCTTCTTTTAGGAGTTCTTTCAGCTCTTTTTTATCATCCATGACAAAGTCTTTTTTGTCTTGTTCCGCAAAAGATTTAGAGCTTTTTTTTCTAATTTTTTCACTTTTGACATAATCGTCAAAATCTTTTTTCTTACGAGACATAAATCAATAAACTCACCACAAATAGTATTAAAAAAAATAATTTTTAAGAGGCTAGAGCATATCCAAAAGAGATGCCTTTTGGAAGATGAACCACTATTTTTTCATAAGGAAACACAAGTTCTGGTTTTTTTGTGAGTCTTTCTCCTAGGTCAGAGTCTTTTAGATGGATAAAACCAAATGTTTCAAGAGCATAACAATCGCGAGAGACATTTGCAAAATTTCTATCTGAGAGCTGAGCTAGTTGATAAATAGAAGAGGGCTTTAGAGCTGAAATAATAGCTAAGAGTCTAAATTTCTGTGGTGTAAAAACGCGTTCAAACACAGTTGGGTTTGCAAAAAAGAGTTCATCTTTTGATTGAATAAGTTTTTTACCTTTTTTTAAAGCATCGGTGCCCTCTTTTTCAAATTCATCAAGATTTTTAAACCTAATATGTAATGTTTGTTGAGTTTTAGTCTTCATTTATGATCCTTTTAACTTCAGCATAAAAAATGTTTCTAGCTTCTATATAATCTTTTGTTCCTAAGAAAATCTTGGGATATTTATCTTTTGGAAGGTTAGTATGCATATGATATTCATGTGGATAGTCTGTATTGTCGATAAGTAGACATGGTTTTTGTATTCTAATATCTATCAAAATAAAAGATCCTTTGATTCCAGAAGGAAACTGGCATGGATCGAGTATTTTAAAAACATCTTCTATAATTTCAAAATGTTCTGAAATAGTAAATCTTCGTTTTAAGATCTCTTCTGTTTTAGACATGACGTCAAACCTATTGTTTTTAAACATATGTTAGAATAAGATATAATTCTCTTTTCGTCAAGCTTTCTCTGTTTGGGTCAAAGATTTCCTCAGACCTTTCGTTTTTGTCACACTTGCTGATAAGTGAGGGCCTAAGTACGTAAGTGCAGCCTCTTGGATTGGTAAAAGCCTTTGTGTTGGTATTATTCCACTTTCTTTTTTCTCGATGAGCTTGCTTTCTGTTAGGAGCTCTATGAATTGAGCAAACCACTTTGGAGTGAAAATGCCCTTTTCAGGGAGCATAGCAAGAATCGTTAACTTTTGAGCAAGTTGGCTGCAATCTTTCTCGTAGCTTTCTAGTTTAAGAGGAAGAGCTTCATGTTCACTGTCTAGAAGAAGAATAAAAAGACAATAAAGTTTTAGTTTAGGCCCAATCACACGTCCGAGGAGAATCAGCTCGAAATGTTCTTCCGTCAAGACTTCTCGTTGCTCAAACTCCTTTGTTTCTGGGTTGAGTATGAGGAAACCAAGCTGAGTGAGAACTTCTAAGTATTTAGAAATAATCTGAGGTGCTTCGTCTTCAGTCCACTGGAGGAAAAATTCTTTGGCTAAAAGCTTATAGAGAGTTGAACATGTTTTTTTAAGTTTTTCCTCTGAGACACTTGAGTAAACTTCAAAAACAGAAGCGATGAGAGACGGGACAATAAAGAGATGAAGTACTGTGTTTTTATAGTAGCTCATGAGCTCTACTTTTTTTTCTTCGATATAGACCACGTCTCCAGCTGAGTGAGAGAACCGCGCAATAAAGCCTCCAAAAGCATTTTCTCGTAGCTCTGACTTAAAATCAGCTTCTGGAATTTTTAGATAAGAAGAGTAGGGGAGAGCTTTTAAGAGTTCACACCATTTGCTAAGAAGTTTTGTGAGTTCTTCTTCTGGGAGAGCTCGACTAGGTGCTGACAAAAGAGCTAGGGACACAAGGGAAATGGGAGAAACTACAGAGGCTTCTGCAATTTTTTCCATAATTTTTTTGCCGAGAGCTTTTGTTTCTAGTTTGAAGTGATCTTCGTGTGTGAGTTCTTTTTGAAGGTCAATAGGCTCTCCAAAGTTGATGTAAGCGCACCCTGATTTTTGCTGAAGAACTTTTCTTGCTTTAAAAAGTTGTCCAAAAGATTCGCTTTCTTTTTTGTAGCCTCTTAGCTCTTTAATGTAAGAGAGACCGTCTTGCATTTTGTCATAGGAAATGTTCACAGGTACGAGATAAATTTTTTTGTCTGTGTTGTGAGCATAGCGTGTCACCATGGAGAGGAGGCCAAGCTTTGGCTCTAGAAGATGACCAGTACGGGAGCGACCTCCTTCTAGGTAGAAACAAAGAGAGTGACGATTCTTAATAAGGTAGTGGAGGTATTCTTCAAACACTGCTTTATAAAGAGCATTCCCATTGAAACTTCGTCGTAGAAAAAAACTTCCTCCTCCTCTAAAAATACGCCCCATAGGCCAGAAGTTCATATTGATCCCAGCAGCTGTGTGAGGGACTGTGACTCCAAGGCGGAGAAGGTGGTAGTTGATCACGAGGTAGTCCATGTGACTTCTGTGGCAAGGGAGATAAATAATCTCGTGTTGTTCAGCTAACTCTCTCACTGGCTCAAAGTGATAGATATGAACCTTTTTATAGATTCTTTTAAAGACCCATTTTAGGACTATCTCAAAAAAACGAAGGATGTTGTGAGAGGCTTGTGCTGCGATTTCATCTATATATTTGAAAGCTCTTTTGCGTGCTTTTTCTTCTCTTATTTTTTTAGTTTTTTCTTCTCTTGAAATAGCTTCTTTCACACTGTCTGAGTGGAGAATAGTGTGCATCACTTGTGTGCGGTTGTAGACAGAAGGGCCTAGTACAGAGATTTGCTTTTCATAAAAATGAGTACTCAGTTGTTTGTGCAGGTCTCTTGATTTTTTTTCGAGAGTTGCATCTTTATCTTCTTCTAGGATTTGCGAAAGAAAAATTGGTTTTCCTAGGCAAGAAAACACATTGCGACCATGAACAAAAAAAGTAAAAACCCTTCCGAGGAAGCTTCCTCTTTCCTCATCAAAGAAGAGAAGACGCATAAGAGATTTTTCTCCTGGTCCCGGGTTTCGTCCCCAAAAAGTAGAGACTGGTATGAGTTGTATCTTCGAGTCTGTCTTTTCTTCTAGCTCAAGAAGTTTTTCTAGTTCTTCATAATCTTTTAGGTTCAAGTCTTCAGCTGTGACAGATTGTTTTTTCATGTAAATAACAGAGGCTTTGCCCTCTTCATTTTCATTTTTAACAGCCAGAGGACGGGGGATGTCTTCTTTGACACAGTGATAATCAAGAACGAGAAGATCGAGTAAAGATTTTTGTTTTAGGACGTAGCAAATAGATCTTGGGTCACTGAGAGGGAGATTGCTTTTTGGACTCTTTGGAATCATGCGGCTTTTCACCCAGAAGTAGACAAGTCGCTCGAGTGAGCGAAGAAATCGAACTCTTATTTTTTTATAAGAAAACATAGTCTTAGCTTTTTTTGAGTCAGAAGAAAAAAAAAGGAGGAATCCCTTTTTACCAATAAAGACACTTCTACAGCCATTTGAGCAAAAAGTCTACTTGTCATGTCTTTGATCGGTTTGTCATGTCTTGAGATGTAAGCTTTTTGTCATGTCTTGAGACGTAAGCTTTTTGTCATTCTGAGCGAAGCGAAGAATCTCCCAAGCTGCAATGCAAAGTCAGGAGATCTTTCGCTACGCTCAAGATGACGGTGAGGATGCTCAAAGCATGACAGGAATTGCGCTCAAAGTCTGGCGTGTTTTTTTGTCATGTCTTGAGCGAAGCGAAGGATATCCTTCCTCCATATGTCATTTGAAGTCTCTCTTTTTCTTCTATTATATGCCTCTCATGAGAGGGGGAGTTTATGAAGAAAAATGCTTACACATATATCATGGCAAATCAACATCACACCAGTTTATATGTAGGGGTTACAGGCTACTTTGAGCGACGAATTTTTCAACACAAAAGCCTCGAGTTTCCTGGTTTTACGTCAAAATACAGAGTGACAAAGCTTGTTTACTTTGAAGGTCACAAAGATATACGAAACGCTATTGCTCGTGAGAAATTTACAAAAAGCAAAACAAGAGTCTGGAAAGAAGCTTTGATTGGAACAATGAATCCACAGTGGAATGACTTGACAGATTTTTCTTGAACAAGAGGGGAGATCTTTAGCTGCGCTTAAAGCATGACTTATTTTTTCCAAGTAACCTTAGGTTTTCTCTCATTTTTCACGCAATCTTGCAAAAAGAGGTTAATTAAACTTTGGTAGGTCATCCCAGATTCTTGAGCTAAATCTTTAAAATAATGAAGAGTTACTTCATCTAAACGAATAGTCACTTGTTTTTTTAACTTTTTAGCATAAGGATTTTTCTTTCCTTTAGAAAAGTCATATTCTTTTCTCATGATTTTTTCCTATAACTTGTTGCTTCGTGCTTAGTGGCTTTTCTTGCGGATATAATGCGGATAACTTCATCATTGCTTCTATGGAGCTAAATCCTAACAAAATAAAGCGATCTTCTTCTTGTGAGTGATCGGGATCATCTAAAAGGATAGCGTAGTCATCTAAAAAGACAGACTGAGCTTCCTCAAAGGAAACACCATGTTTCTTGAGGTTTATAGTGGCTTTTCGATTGTCCCATAAAAAGTTCATAAGCATATTCTATTTCAAATTATGTTTATCTGTAAAGCAGGTAGTAGGAGATCTTTCGCTACGCTCAAGATGACAGAGAGGGCTCAAAGCATGACAGGAATTGCGCTCAAAGCATGACAGGAATTGCGCTCAAAGCATGACGGGAATTGAGTTCAAAGCATGACAGAAATGGCTCAAAGCATGACGAAGCCTTAGTCATTCGAGCATTTAGTCATTCTGACCCTGAATGAAATGAAGGGGAAGAATCTCCCAAGTAGGAACAGGAAGTCAGGAGATTTAGGGATGAAGGCTCAAAAAAGAAAAAAGCCCTGTCTTTTGCAAAACAAGGCTTTTTTAAAAAGCAATAATTAACTAAAAGCTGAAATTAATCCTGATTAGCAGGAGTAATCCCACCTTGAAGGCAAACTGTATTTAGTTCATCAGTAGTTTTTCCAAATAATTTCTTAGCTGCATCATTAGCGTATTTTAATTGATCTGCTGTAAATTTGCTAAGTTTTACTTCTGTAGACCCATCCTTAGTACCATCTTCTTTGAAGGGGACCAGTTCAAGATCTTCAACAAATTTTGCTTCACAAGCAGCCTTGTCAGCTACACTATTCCAGTAATCACCATGGCAAGATGTTGCTGCTGCTGCTTGCTTAGCAGCATCAGTACCTGCATCTTTTATAGCAGATGAAGTAACAGCAGCTCCACCGCAGAAAGTAGATTTAAGATCTTTGTACTTATCGCTGCTTCCACAAGAAACTGCTGCTAGAGATAATAATCCAGAAAAAATTAAACGTTTCATTTTTTGTTCCTTAATTAGAAAAAAATATTTTTTAGCAAAGCATGGAGAAGTTTCTAAAAGAATGCTCTTTTTGTCAAGATATTCTTTTAGAGGTTTTTACCGGAGTTACAGCAAGTGTCACTACGTTTTTTCTTCTCATGACCAACTAAGCTTAGTAGTAAACCTAACACAACAAAAAGTAAAATGCGAGAGTTTTTCGCTGTGTGAGATTGGTTTTTGGGTGTTAGATGCGAGAAGTATTGTTTTTTTTAGGGGAAAAAATGGGGAGGATCCCCTCTGGGGGATAGCAGGCAAATTTTTCTTCTCATTATGCTTTTGTAGTTTGGGTTAGGGTGTTATTTGTGTGTTTTCTTTGAGGATGGTTTCTTCGTTTGGCGGTGTCTTTTCTTCTAAAAAACTTTTGTAAACAAGGGCTCCAGTCAGACAAAGGAGTATAAGAAAAGAAAAGAGGAGAGTCTTTTTGATACAAGAAGAGCTCGTTTTTAAAGGGGGAGAGCAAGCTTCGTGGTTGGGATTCAAGTTTTTTGAGCTGTCTTCTTTTGACTCACAGCAGTCAAGTTTGTCTAAAAATGGGGCAGGGTCTACTTTGAGTTCTTTGCAAATAACAGAGATAAACCCTCTTGAGTAGAGACGTTCTTTGAAAAAAGAGGCGTTGCCTTCTTCCATAAAGATCAACGTTTGGAGTGGGATTTTTGTTCTATCTCTCAAGAATTCCAGAGTTTTTTCTTTTTCAAGGCGCAAGTCTTTCATCAGCGTTCCGAGTTCAAATCGGTGGTCTTCGCAGTTTTTTGTTGTGTGGCTCATTTTTTTGTCTCTTTTTGTCAGTGTTTTTAGAAGCTTTCTTAATTTCTTGAAAGGCTGTCTTTATTAGTCTTGAGGCTTTATAATGAAAGTATCTCCCTGAAATCACAAGCGCTTGTCTTATGAGGAGGTGCTGCTTTGTTTCGAGACTATTCTAAAGCTACTCAGATCTTTTGTGCCGGATTTTTTTTATTTTTCTTCTCATCTTGTCAGATATCACCCAAAAAGGATCCTGATTTTGAAGAGATGATTGAGACCAAAATTCTTTTGGCTCAGAGTAAACTAGAACAAGCAAAGCCTCATGCGGTTTTACCAGAGCTTAGGGCTCTTGATTTAAAATACCCAAACACGCCTATGGTTCTCAATATGCTAGGGCTTGTACACCTAGCCTTGAAGAACTACAAGAAGGCTCTTGAAAATACTAAGAAAGCCTACCTTCTTGAACCTAAAAAAATAGCTTTCGGCTTGAATTTGAGCTCTATTTATCTAAGTCTTGGGAAAACAGAGATAGCAAGAAAACTTCTAGCAGAGCTGGCAAAGGATGAGACTTATCCTTACCGGGAGCGAATTTTCCATAACGTGGCACTTAGTTATGAAAAAGAAAATCGTTTAGAAGACGCTCAAAATTATTATGAGGCAGCTCTTGTGGAGAATCCTGTCTACTATCTTTCCATGGTTGGCTTAGCAAAACTTTATGAAAAGCGATCACTTTTTAAAAAAGCTTTTCAAGCTTACAAAAAAGCATCTGATTTTTGTCCTACTTGTTATGAGCCAAGAGTCAAGTTAGCGGAAATATACGCCCCCTCAAAGATTGCAGAAGCACTGAGGGTGCTCGATTCTTTTATCGGTATTCAAGAAGTCACAGAAGTTGACAGGAGAAAAGCGAGGCAACTTCGGGGTGAGCTTGAGAAAAAATACACTGCCCCTGAGGGGGTTCGTTCAGAAAAAGTGCAGTTGTGAGGAGTTGTTTGAGAGATCCTTCGCGTTGATCAAATCATGACGGGGAGGATGCTCAAAGCATAAGGAAAGTTAAAATGGAATATCGTCTAGAGCGTCCATAGGGTTGTCGTTTTGTTGCTGTGATACAGAGTAGCTAGGAGTTGCTTTCGCCTGTGGGAAGTAGTTTGTGTCTACTTGTTGGGCTGAAGAAAATTCAGGAGTAGCATAATTGTTAGTAGCTGATTTAGCACCTGTCGAAGCAGAAAGGAACTGAACTGTAGAAGCGATGACTTCTGTGCTGTATCTTTTTTGACCATTTTTATCATCCCAGGTGCGAGTTTGCAGCCTACCTTCTACGTAAACAGGTCGCCCTTTAGAGAGATATTTTGCGCAGTTTTCTGCTTGTTTATCCCAAACAATAATTCTGTGCCATTCGGTGTGTTCTTGTTTTTGTCCATCTCGCACCCAGCTTTCTGTTGTGGCGACATTCAATGTAGCCACTGCTTTTTGGTTCGAAGTGTAGCGTAGTTCTGGGTCTTGGCCTAAGTTTCCGATGATCATAATTTTATTAAGGGATGCCATTTGTTTTTCCTCGCGATCTAAAGATGAGCTCATCCGCATCTCTACTAACAGGTAGCAGAAGATCACATCATATCTGTAATGTCGTTTGTTCATAATCAGGACGTTGATACAATGTTGTAACGAGGCTTGTCAAATGATACAAGGACATTTTAAGTAAAAAGTAGTGACTCTCATTCTTCATTTTCAGGCGGTGCTTTAAATGATGCTAAAGCTTATTAGGTTTTTTTTCTGTAGTTTGCTAATTTTTCTGCCTTTATTTTGTGGTAACCCAAAAGACGCTAAACTTCCAATTGGCGAAAATTTAGCAGGGCCGAGATTTTTAGTAGAAGTCCCGAAAGAGAGTCCTCATTTCCCAGCAGATAGCGGCGTAAAAAAAGATCTGTTTTTCTTAGCTAATACTAATAATTCCAATAAATATAAGACAGGTTCTCTACAGGTTTATAACAGAAAAGATGTGTCAAAACCTCTTCTCACAAGAGAGATCCCTAACTTTGCAACCAGTCTAGATGTGATTCATGACAAGTATGTGATAGTGACCTTTCAACTAGAAGGTGAGAGCGGTATTTCACAAATGCAAGTCTTGGAGTACAGGTTTAATGCCTCTACTAATAAGCTCACAATAGACCTCAAAAAAACTTTTGAGCTATCACGCTCAAAAGATGAACGAGTCTTGCATAATGAAAATAAGAAGCCTCTTCAAGTTATCACTTCTATTCTTGCGAATGATATTAACTCAAGCAACAAAAAAAACCTTCTTGTTTTAAGTTGTCGCAATGGAGAGGTTGTCACTCTAGATGTGACAGACCCTGATCCCGATAAATGGAAAGCTCCAGTGCATATAAGAAGCTACGGCGAAAATGTTGCGCGCCAAGCTATGGTGGTGAAAGATGATTTTCTTCTTCTTTTCCCAGCAAGCCCTGAGCTTAGAACACAAGTTCCCGTGGGCTCTTATGAATATGATAAAGAAGAAGTTTTTGTGGGAGCAGAAAATGCTCCTTCCTACAAAGAAGGTGTCCCAGAGAGTAAATCACAAAGTAAAGAAAGTTTAAAAGAAAGCACTAGTTTTTATCAGCTAGCAGTTTACGACTTGCAAGGAGATCAGCAGTTTGAAAATCTTGATAAAGTTTTTGTAGCTGAAACTTTTTGGATTCACTTCCCCCTTGATGGCTCAGTGCCTGCAGGTGATAAAAAATATTTGCGCACAAATTTTCTTAGAGCAAAACCAGATTCTGCTTCAGATAAAAATTTTTATATCTCTCGCAGGAGTGCTAAGCTGCAGGGAGTGGATGAGCATGAAATCTTGAAATTAACTGTAGAGGATCTAGCTCCTTTTAGAGCTCATGTGAAAACAGAATCTCCTAAAAAAGTGGACGAGCAAGTTAAGTTTAATTTTTTAGGAAATCTAAAAGTCGAACAAAAACCTGTCTTCAAAATGAAGGATGAAGAAAAAGCACTGATTGGAGGAACCCCTCCAAAACAGTACATGTTCTACGATTTTGAAGTTCTAGCTGGCCCTAAATTTTTTGTGCTCAGTTATAAAAATACTAGTAACTACTACGCTCTTCTTCATGGAGATGGTTCAAGTGTCAAGGCATATCATGAGGCTAACTCCATTACAAAATCTGATTGGGGTCTTCTTATTTTTTCTTCTAATAATTACGTAACCATCCAAAATGGCTATAAGAATGAAGCAACTATTCGAACAGGCTCTATTACTCCTTGAAAGATAGCAACTCACACTAGAAGTAGAATGGATTTATGTATTTAAAAAGAATTACACTGATGGGGTTTAAGTCTTTTGCTGATCGTATTTCGCTCAATTTTGAGAAAAGCGAAATCACTGGCATTGTCGGTCCAAACGGTTCTGGTAAAAGCAATGTGATTGATGCTGTTCGTTGGGTGATGGGTGAGCAGAATGCAAAGATGCTTCGAGGAGAAGTTGCTACTGATATTATTTTCTCTGGATCAGAAAAAAGAAAAGCTCTTGGGATGGCAGAAGTTACTCTCGTTTTTGATAACAAAGAAATGGGGAGTTACTGTCCTGAAGAGTATCGTTATGAAGAAGAGATTGCTCTCACAAGACGTCTGTACTTAGACGGTCAAAGAGAGTTTCTTATCAACAAAAGAGCATGTCGCCTGAAGGATATTGTAAGTTTTTTTGTAGCTAGTGGAATTGGTGGTCGTAGTTACTCGATGATTCAACAAGGGCAAGTAGATCGTATTCTTCAAGCAAAGCCTGAGCAGTTGAGAGAGATTGTTGAAGAAGCTGCAGGCATTGTTATATTTAAGAGAAAGCACGACGAAACAAAAAAGAAACTAGAAAACACACAACAAAACATTGATCGTCTTGGAGATATTTCAAAAGAAGTTGAAACAAGACTTGACGCTCTTGAAGAGCAAGCTTCTAAAGCCAGAAAGTGGAAAGAATACACTGAGAAGCTTGTGGAAAGAGAAAAACACTATGTAGAACAGTCTTATATTCTCCATAATGAGAAGAAAAAAAGTCTTCTAATAGAAAAAGAAGGCATTGATTTTGAACGTATTCGTTTAGCTACGGAAGAAGAAAAATGCCAACAAGAGCTTGAGAATTTTCAGAAACAACTTGCTGAAACGGACCCAGAGCTTTCTCTTATTAATGAAGAAATCACAAAAGTTAGAGAAGGTCTTGCTATCTCTGAAACAAGGTTAATTGCTGCAGACTCTACGATGGAAGGGGCTTCTAAGAGAAAATTATCTCTTGATGCAGATATAACTTCTGAGACAAAAAGTTTAGAAGTTTTCACAGCTGAGAGTAGTGTTCTTGAAGACGAGTACAAAAAAGCAAAAGCTGTCACAGAAAATGCTGAGGAGTTTTTAGAAAATTTTAAAGGCCAAATCGAAGGGTATTTAGAACAAGAGCTTGTGGTGGAAAATAAGCTTGATGACCTAAAGCAAGAGATGCTTGAGGTTGAAAGAGACTTAACAGCTGCTAGCCTTCGCTTTGATGCTATTAAATCCCAAGCTCTTGATTACCAGGAGGAAGAAAAATCCTTCAACACAAAGCTTATGGGTTTTGAAAACGAGCACTCACAAGTTCTTATTTTGGTTGATAGTGCTTTTGTTAAACTTAAGAATAAAGAAAATGAATTGAGTGCTAGGAAGGCTCAGCAAACACAGCTTGAAGATAAAATAACTAAAAACAAAGAAGATCAAGAAAGAGCGTACTCAAACCTAGAGACCTGCAAACACAAGTACATTGAAACTTCCACGCGGTATAATTATTATAAAGACTTAAAACACTGGACTGAAGATGTCAAAGAATGGTTGCCAGAGAAAGCTTTCATGCTTTCTAGTGCTCTTGCTATTTGTGGAACTGAACGTGTCTTAGAAGGTGATATTCTAAAAGCTTTTGGAAAGTGGTCTGAGCGTATTGTTATTGAAGATGAAAGCGCTTTAGAGCAGATTGAAGAACAAGTAAAAGTGTCTCGAGCTGGCCCTGTGCCAATTACTTATCTAGGACGAGAGTTTTCTCTTTCAGAAGAAGACAAAACGTGGCTTGAGGAAAGAAATTTAAAGCCTCTGTCTAGTCGTTTAGATCTTGAAAAAACGAATAAAGCTCTTTTTTCGCTTCTTTCAAGGATTTATCTTTCAGAAGAAATTTCTCTTTCAGAAGAAACTCTTCGAGGAAAACCTAGTGAGATTATTATTTTCACACAAGGGGCTTATGTTTATACAAACGCTTATGATTTTAATCTCGGTGTAGGTTCAGAAGAAACAGCTCTTTCTATTGAGAATCAAAAAGTTGAGCTCAAAGAAAAAACAAAAAAAGCGCTTGAACGTGTTGAAGAAGAAACTAAAAAACATAAAAAAATAAAAGAAGAAGAAGAAAAACTGACAAGAGAGTATCGTCTTCTTGTCGAAGAGCATCACACTGTTAAGCAAGAGCACTTAGGTTTCTTGGGAGACTTACAAGGCCTCAAGCAGAAAGCTAATGCTAAGCAAGAGCAAATTCAGCAGATAAGAATGGAGCAAAAAGCTTTTTTCGAAAAAAATGCTGCTACTCGTACGGAAAAAATAGCTTTAGAAGCTAATCTTCGAAAGCTTGAAAGTCAGCGTAAAGAATATGAGCAAGAAGAAGAAGATTTAAAAGAGCTGAGAGAGGATGCTAGAGATCGAAACGAAGAAGTCAAAAGACAACTAGAAGCTTTCCGGTTTGATAAAATTTCTGCAGAAACAAAACTTCAAACATTTGAGATTTCTTACAAGAGAAACGAAGAACAAAAGTGTCGTTATAAAGAACGTCTTTCTAAGCTTATTGGTGAGTTAGCAGAAGTAGAAAAAGCTGAAAAAGAAAGTTGGGCTGAAAAGCAAGAGCTTGAAGAAAAGTTGATTGTGTTAGCTGATCAAAAAGCGAAGTTAGAAAATCTTCTTTCAAATAAAAGAAGCGAAAACTCTGCACTGACAGAAGGCATTCGAAAGTTTGAGAAAGAAATTCGTCAATTAAGATCTGAAAGCGATAAGCTTCAAAATAAAATTCAAGAAAAACGAAGTGCCATGGAGAAGCTCGACATGCTCCTAGAGGGTGTCCTAGAAATGGCTCTTGAGCGTTGTCATATTAAAAATCTTTCAGAGCTTGTTCTTCAGAAAGACGAAGAGTTTCAGATTCAAAATGTGTACAAACAAATCACATCTCTTAAGACAAAAATTGAAGGCATTGGTCCTATCAATATGATGGCTGTGGAAGAGTATGATGAGCTCGTAAAAAGACGAGATTTTATTAATGCTCAAAAAGAAGAAGTCTACGCAGCTATCAACCTGCTTCAGCTTGCTATTGAAGAAATCACAAAAATTTCAGAGGAAAAATTCCTCGCAGCCTACAATACGTTGAACAATGAGTTTAAAGAGCTTTTTCCAATTCTTTTTCCAAGAGGTAAGGGGGAGCTCGTGTTGACAGATACGAAGAAACCTCTTGAAGCTGGAGTTGAGATTATGGTTCGCCTTCCTGGAAAGAATATGCAGAACATGCGTCTTTTTTCTGGAGGTGAAAAAGCCCTCACAGCTATTGCTTTGATCTTTGCCCTATTAAAATCAAAGCCCACACCTTTTTGCTTTTTAGATGAGGTTGATGCAGCTCTTGATGAAGCTAACGTTGGTCATTACAATAGGTTGTTAGAATCACTTTCAGATAAGTTTCAGTTTATTGTGATCACTCACCGTAGAGGAACGATGGAAGTCCTCGATACTCTTTATGGTGTGACGATGCAAGAGCCTGGTGTGTCTAAGGTGGTTGGAGTAGATCTTTCAAAAAGTCTTCCAGCTCATTTGCAAAAAGCGTTTAAAGAAAAAGAAAATACTCCAAAAATAGAAGGCTCTATAAAAAAACCAGAATATATGCTTTAAAAGTTAGAAAGTGGGTATGATCTTCATGGGCTCATTAT